>CALITV010000151.1 GCA_938048925.1 uncultured bacterium
TAGATGGTGAAATACCGCTGGTTTTCTTTGAGCACGAGGGCGATGAGTTCGGGGGGCAAGTTCCGGTGCTCTTGAGGAATGGAGCCTACGATGGCAACCGGCCACTCGGTCATATCAGTTACTTCGTCGAGGAGTTCCTCGTCGAGAATGTCGCTCCCGCCGAGTTCACGGGCGATGCGGCGCACCTCGGCGGCGATGACGGTGCGGCGTTCCTGCCGGTCGGCGCGGACAAAAGCCTTTTCGAGAGCACAACGATAGGTTTCGGAGGTCACCGGCACCGCCGCGGGAGCAAGGAAGCGGTGGCCGAAGGAGGTCTGCGCGGAGGGTATGCGGTGGAAGGAATGCGCGACCGGCTTTCCATTGATGAGGAGGAGTATCCACCGGAGCGGACGAGCGAAGAGGAGATCTTTGTCACCCCACCGCATCGTCTTGGGGAAGGGTATCGCCGCGAGCGTTTCTTCGATGATCGGAACGACAATCTCCTCGAGCGACTTTCCCGGTTCGTTCCGCCATGCGGTCATAACCTCTCCTTTGCCCTCGGGAGAGGGCTCGAAGAAATAGTCGGTGACCCCGTATTTCTTGAGGAACGCCTCTCCCGCCTTCGTAA
Organism: uncultured bacterium; assembly: GCA_938048925.1. Lineage (GTDB taxonomy): Bacteria > UBP6 > UBA1177 > UBA1177 > JAKLFG01 > CALITV01. The sequence goes on from CALITV010000151.1 coordinate 608, forward strand.
GCGAACCATCGGCGGCGAGTGCCACCTTCTTGGGCGCTCCCTGTACTTTTTCGCGCAGATCGGGTTGTCGCTCGGGAAGACCGCCAATGGCTATCGCGATGCGGCGGCAGGTGCTGAAGAGCGCTATCTCCTGCGGAGGGATACGCGCCGCAATACACTGTTCTCGGAGCCGATCTCGCAGAAATTCGGCCGCCGGCACGATGAAGGAAGGCGGAAATTCTTCAAAGCCGATTTCGAAGAGCACTTGTGTCATACACACCTCTTATGCAGAATGGGGTTTGAGATGAGGTTTCTTCCAGACGCGGATCACGATCAGTATCGTGGCAACGATTATTGCAATCCACTGGGAAGTCGAAAATATCCAGAAACTTCCTCGGTTGTCTATCCGGAGGAACTCGATGGAGAAGCGGGCGATCGCATGAAACAGAAGCGCGTGCCACGCATAGTAGCCGACCCAGAGTCGTCGCGCCGCCGGCAGGCGGACGAGCAAAAAAATGAAGATAGAGCCGCTCGTGCAAACTTCGATGAGTTGCGTTGGAATGAGCGGCAGAGTCGAGAGATACGGAGATTCGAGAAGCCCCTGCCGGAAGAGGCCGAAGGCGGCGGCCGACCGCGGCGGGAACACGAGACCGAACGAATCGCTGATGGCGCCGTAACAGCACCCTTGCAGAAAACAGCCGACACGACCAACCGCCGACATCATATAGAAGGTAAAGACGACGATATCATAGGTGCGCACGATATTGAGCCACCGATCGCGTCCGCGGTAGAGGAACCAGCCGAGGAGCGTTCCCCCCGCAAGGCCGGTGAGTATGCCGCCGTAGAAGACCTGTCCCCCTTTCCACGGCATCAGGAACTCCTGTTTGAGGAGCGTGACCAATCCCATCGTCTTTACCAGCGAGAGAAAGTGCTCGAGCCGTTCATCGAAGAGGATATGGAACAGTTTCGAGCCGAGTATGCCGGTGTAGAACATCCAGACCTGATTGAGGTACATCTTGCGGAGGTCTATGGGAATGAAGCGGGTGACGAGGTAGGTGATAGGAAAAGAAAGGACGAACGGGATCCATTCGAAAACCGTGTAGGCATCCCATCCCTTGATGCCGAAGATATCCCACAGCGGCTGGAAAAATTGCGGGTTCATCGCGTACTGCTCCGTGCTGGGGCGATGATACGGCGGGCGGCGGTTATGTCAAGGAAGCCGAAAACTTGCAAAGGGTCATGCGGCCGTTATCATGGCGCTGTTTTCCTCATTGAACGGAGAAGAAGATGTTCGATATCCAACTCATCATAAGGGAAAAAGAACGGGTTCTCGCCGCGATGCGCAAACGCAACTTCGCGGACATCAACCTTGTTGATAAGGCACTCGAACTCCACGAGAAGCGCCGGCGGCTCATCACCGAGGCGGAAACACTCCGGGCCGAGCAGAACCGCCGCTCGAAAGAGATGCCGCAGGTGACGAAAAACGGCCCCCCCGAGGAAAAGAGGGCGCTGCAAGAAGAACTGAAAGTACTTGCCGAGAAAGTAAAGAGTTTCCAACCGCTGGTGCGGGCAATCGAGGAGGAACTCGCGGCGGTGCTCCTCGCCATTCCGAATATGCTTCCCGACGATGCGCCGGAGGGGGGAGAGGACAATGCGGTTTTCATCAAGGAGTGGGGGAAAAAGCCGGACTTCTCCTTTGCTCCCCGAGAGCATGACGACCTTTGCATGCGCCTTTTCGATTTCGCGCGCGGTGCCACTCTCGCGGGAAGTCGCTTTGCCGTGCTCTGGGGCCCGCTCGCGACACTCGAGCGGGCGCTCATCTCGTTCATGCTCGACATCCATACCCGTGAACGCGGTTATACCGAGGTGTTGCCGCCGTTCCTCGTCAACCGTGCAACGATGACGGCCACCGGTCAACTGCCGAAGTTCGAGGAAGACCTTTTTCGGACCAATGACGACCTCTTCTTGATCCCTACCGCCGAGGTGCCCCTCACGAACCTGCACCGCGGCGAGATTTTGAGCGAGGAGATGCTGCCACTCGCTTACTGTGCCTACACCCCCTGTTTCCGACGAGAGGCGGGGAACTATGGCAAGGACACCAAGGGTTACATTCGCCAACACCAGTTCAACAAGATAGAACTCGTCAAGTTCACCCGTCCTGAAGACTCCGAGACGGAACTCCTCAAACTGCTCGACGATGCCGAAGAAATCTTGCGACGGCTCGGGTTACCCTATCGCGTCGTGCGTCTTGCGGCCCAGGATCAGGGATTTTCCTCGGCGAAGACCTACGATATCGAGGTGTGGCTTCCCGGACAGGGGCGTTACCGCGAAATTTCGTCGTGTAGCACCTTTACCGACTACCAAGCGCGGCGTGGCGACATCCGCTTCAAACGGAAGGGGGCGAAGGCGACTGAGTTCGTGCATACCCTCAACGGATCGGGGCTTGCCGTCGGGCGCACCCTCATCGCTATCCTCGAGAACTATCAGCGTGCCGATGGATCGGTGACGATCCCGCCGGCGCTTCGCCCCTATACCGGCGGGTGGGAGAAGATAGAGCCGACATGATGCGGATACTCCGGAATCCCCACAATCTCGCCTACCTTTTTCTCATACTCCTCGCGCTCTGGTCACTGGGTTCGTTCTTCACCTACCATATTGCCCCGCTTCCCGAACGGATGCCATCTTCGTTTATTACGATTCTCGACCGCGATCTGCGTCCCGGTGAACCGGTGTTTCTGACCGACCAGCGCTATGATGCCCTCGTGTGGAATCATCCCAACTACAATATCTTTCCCGGCGGTGGTCGCCGCGGTGATCAAGCGGCAGGACAGGGGCGTTTCTTTCTGATAGGTTCTTCCAATCTGCCGCAGGAGTTTTCGCGTCTCAGTAAAGACTTTTCGGCAGCGGTTGTCGCACAGGAAAACGGTCTTACCCTCTGGCATTTCGCACGTCGCGAGGGATCTCCGGTGGAGTTTCGGCTTTCCGATTCCTTCCCCGCGGGAATCACGGCGCGCTCTTCGGTGTTCCCCGAGGGGGCGCCCTTGGCGAACGGGGAGTTCACTGTGGGACACGCGGTATGGGAGAAGGTGCAGGTCAAAAGCGGCGAGTTCGGTGGGGAACGGCGCTCGGCCCTTTCGGTTCACCCGCTCGATGGTGACGACCAGTGGGTCGAACTTGCGGTTGATCCCCGCGCATGGCACGCAGACGCCCTCGCTCTCGGCTATGGCATTGCCGCTTCGGGCGACTGTAAAGGGGCATGTCCTGCGGTGCAGATAACGGTTACGCAGGGCGAGCGACATCTTTCTTTCACGAGCGCCGACAACCGGTGGCAGCGGAGCAACCTTGCCGGTTTCGAAGCGACCAAACCGCTCACCATCCGGGTGAGTGTTGCGCGCGCGGGGCGGCGTCACTTCTTTTGTGATCTCTTTTTCGAGGTATCGCCGGAAGCGGAGGCAAGGCCATGAGCCGTGGTGCTGTGCGCAGTTTCGTCGCCGCGCTGACCCCGTGGTTGCTTGCCGGGTTCTATCTGTTCCTTCTCGTATATCAGGCCGAACGGGTCGCGATAACCGACGACGCGCGTTTTTACATGGATGCAGCGCAAAGTTACGCGAACTACCTCGAGAAGGGATGGGCCGGCTTAAAATATTTCGACAAGCGTTTCATAGATACCTACTGGCACAACAATCACGAACACCCCTCGTTTGCAAAACTGCTCATGGCGACCGGGTATCTCGTCCATAAAAAGTTCGGTGTCCTGCGCGAGACGGTTTCCTATCGTATCGGGATCAGCGTGCTTGCGGCAGTGACGCTTCTGTTTATCTTCAGTTTTGTGCGGCGCGCCTTCTCGTTCCGTGCGGCGATATTCGCCTCTCTCTTCTTTATCTTTCTGCCGCGCACCTTCTTCCATGCCCGGGTTGCTACGCTCGATTTTACCGTCGGTGCGACCTGTTTCATCTTCGGGTACTGCTACTGGCGCGGTCTCACCTCGCGTTTCTGGGCGTGGATGACCGGTATTGCTTTCGGATTGGCGCTTGCCTCGAAACTCAACGCTCCTTTCATGGTCTTACCGGTGCTCATTCACTACCTGTTCGTGAAGCGTCATGAAATATGGCGCCGCCCGATTCGCACGATATTCGCTCCCCAGTTCATCTCGATGCTCCTTTTTTCGCTTCCGCTCTTCTTCGCGCTCTGGCCGTGGCTGTGGCACGACACACTTGCCCGCTTCAAGGAGTATGTTGCCTTTCATGTCAACCACTACGGCATCAGCATGTACTATCTGCGCGATATCTATTCAACACCGCGTCCGCCGTGGTCGGCTCCGTTCGTGATGGCGCTCGTGACGACCCCGCTCCTCACGGTCGTGTGCGCCGCGTTCGGCCTGATATTCTACCGGTGGCGGCACGGAGGACAGGAGACCGCACCAATGCTGTTCGTTGTCCTCGCTGCCTTCGTCGCCATTGGTACGGTCATGTTTTTACCGGCCCCATTCTACAGCGGCGTAAAACTCTTCCAGCCCTTTTTCCCGTTTCTTGCCATCATGGCGGGAGTGGGTCTCTGGCAGGTGTTCGAGCGGGCGACGATGCTGCCGGCGCGCCTCCGTTATGGCTCGTTCTTCGTCGTCTATCTTCCTGCGGTCGTTTCGCTGATTGACTTGCGGCACGATCACCTTTCCTACTACAGCGAGATTATCGGTGGTACCAAAGGAGCAGCGAAGTACGGCTTCGAAACACACTACTACGACCTTTTCTACTATGACCTCGCCCAGTTCTTCAACCGCGAACTCACCACCTACACGACTGTTGCCTTCGACCCGAACGGTAAAGAGTATCCCTTTACCTCCAACTATCTCAAGAGGGCGAAGGTGCTCACCCCGAAGTTCGCCTACACCGATGACAAGAACGCCTCCTACTATGTGCTGACTCATGAGTATCGCTGGCGCGAATACCCCGATCTGCTCCGCAAACACAAGTGGCGTCGTCCCGTCTATGTTCTCCGGCGGCAAGGGGTGCCGCTCGCGACGGTGTACCGGCGGGAACAGGAGTCTTCTTCCGAAACGAGCGTTCGTCCGTTCCTCCCCATACGGACCATCCGCCTGCCTGATAAGATTTCTCCGACATCACGAGATCCCTGAAGAGGGCGTGCGAATCCGCACCAATAGGTGTCCGAGAATCCTTGATTTATATTCGTTTTTGCCGTTTAGTGATCTCCAACGCCTGTGATCTTTTGAGGGAGGTTTCGATGAAAAAGCTGGTGTTCATCTTCTTATTCTCGGTGACGGCACTGCTCTTTGCCGAGATCAATCAGCCGGCCTATACCACCGGTTACCGCAGTTATACGATCTTTGGGAACACCCCGATCCTGCCACTGTTCGTTGACTATGAGAACGCGCAGTGGCTGCCGTCGGTCTTGCCGGAACTCGGCAAGGGATGGGTTTACATCGACAACAACGGGCAACTCGGCGGCGTCGTGTTTCCGCTGCTCACTCGGAAACTCTTCATGCAGGTCTTCGTCGAGTACGATCCGAATGAGGCGAACTACATCAAGAACAGCCCACGCCAGATCGTCGCCATCACGCGGGGCACGGTGTTCGATACCATCGGCGACGACGAATATATCGCGCCGCTCTCGAACATCTTCGGATTCGGGTTCTCGGGTGACGCCGGCTTGCTTACTTGGGGCGTAAACCTGAAACTCTATGCTGATCAGTACAGCCGCGAGACAAAGGCGGGGGGCACCACAACGACGCTGTCGAATGCCACCTACCGGTTGGAACTCACCCCCTCGATTTCGACGAGAGGGAGCGGCTGGCGCGCTGATATGGGACTCAATTTCCTTTACCAGTGGATCTCGAACGAGACGAGCACTGCAGACTACGAGTATCCCTACAACTACAGCGGCAACGCCGAGTTTGCGCTCTATGGCCGCGCGCTGTACGATCTCACGAAATACACCACCCTCATGGGTGCCCTCTCGTTCGGCTATGCCGGTGCCTCCGACAACCTCGGGAATGACAAGGTGTCGCTCGACAACACCTACCTTGCCCTCAAATTTGGTGTGCTCATCAAGCCGGTCGAGCGGCTCACCCTCGGGAGCAACTTCCTCTTCTACCACTGCTGGAGCGGCACCGAGCGCAAGGTGACCGACGGTCCCTTAACGACCAAGACGACATCGAACGGCAACGAACTGCTCTTCAACTTCACCCAGACCGTTGATTTTGCGGTGACCGAATGGTTCACCCTCAAGGCGGGTATTGGCAAAGATATCATCGCCGACATCGGTGACACCAAAACCACCTTCCCCAGTGCCTCGGCCACGAGCGAGCGTTACAATAACCGGTTCGACATCGGCAAATTCATCGGGGCGTCGTTCTTCTACAAAGAGATGACGCTCACGATGCTCCTCAACTTCGATTTCCTCACTCGCGGCCCGAATTTCGTGAGCGGCGCCAACTGGGTTGATCCGATGGCCTTTGTCGCCACCCTCAACTACCGCTGGTAACCGTCACAGCATCTTTCCGGGGTTCATCACATTGTAGGGGTCGAAGACCTGCTTGAGTGCTCGCATGAGTTCGAGCGTCTCGGGTTCGATGAAGAGCGGAAGCCATTCGCGGCGGGTGAGTCCGATACCGTGTTCGCCCGATATGAGTCCTCCGAGGTGGCGCGTTTGGGCAACGATGTCGCGCTGAACGAATTGTGCTTCGACCGCTGCTTCCTGCGGATACATGAGATTGACATGGAGGTTGCCGTCGCCGAGGTGGCCGAACGCGAAGAGTTCGAGTCCCGCGGGGAGCGTGGCGCGCCGCCGCGTGAGCCATACGAGGAAGTCGGGGATCTGCGCGAAGGGAAGCACGATATCGAGCCCTGCCTTCCGTTCGCCGAGTTTGTAAGAGAGCGGCGAGAGCGATTCACGGACCGTCCAGATCTCTTTCTTGTCGCGCCCAATGCGAAAGAAACGACCCAGTTGCGAGAGTTTGGCGGTGAGCCGCTGTTCTTGTGCCGCCAATTCGGCATCAGTCGCTGCATCGAGGCGGAGAAGGAGATAACTTTGCCGTGCGCCAGTCACCAGTTCGCCCGCCCGCTCGTCGAGAAACTCCATCGCTGCCGGTGCCCACAGGCGGATGAGGGGAAAATCGCTCGGGTCGGGAGCGACGATCTCGATATAGGAGGAAAAGGCAGGAAGCGGCACGAGCCGGAGCCACGCGCGGGTAATGACCCCGAGGGTTCCCTCGCTGCCGCAGAGGAGCGATGGCAAGAAGTACCCGGCGGCGTATTTGTGGACGACGGCGCCCACCTCATGGAGGCGCCCGGTGCCGTCCACGAAACGCACCTTGCGCAGGTAGTCGCGTGTCGTGCCGTAGCGTAGCGAGGTTGGGCCGCCGGCGTTGGTGGCGATGGTGCCGCCGATCGTTGCGTATTCGTGGCTCGCCGGGTCGGGTGGATAGGTAAGACCATGTTCTGCCGCCGC
>CALITV010000152.1 GCA_938048925.1 uncultured bacterium
TGGTGGAGGCGATGCTACCTCGACGAAGGATGATTTGTCAAGAAAAGATACAAAACAGGAACAAAAAAATTGACAAATGCTTTGGGGTCTGCCATATAAAAGTGTCTCCTCAAGAAAACCTTGAGGATTTATATACTGTGATGAGTGACGGTCGAAAGCCGCAAGGCTTCTCGATACTTGTGGGGAAGGTGTTTCTTGGCACCGTTTTTCCCGACCCGACCGATACGGTTGTTCTGAGGACCGTTTTCTCGTCACCAGAATTGTTAGGCTCTTTTCAAAAATGTAATGTTAAGGAGAAAACGATGTATCTCACTGTTATCGTCACCTTGGTAGCCGGCATCCTTATCGGCGCGGCGCTGTGCTATATGGCCCTCACCTTGGTTTTCAAGAATAGGACCGAAAAGTGGCACAGGGAGGCCGAGGAGTCCCGCGTCAAGGCAGAAGAGATTCTCCGGCAGGCCGAATTGAGACGGCAGGAAATCCTGCTGGAGGGACGCAAGGAAACGGAACGGCAAAAAAATGATCTGCTCCGGGAATTCAAAGAAAGGGAGAAGCGGCTCAACAAAAAGGAGGAGCAACTCGACGCGAGAGAAGAAATGCTTCTCAACAGGGAACGGGAGAGCAAGAACATCGAGAAACGACAACTCGAAACGGAAAAGTATCTCGAAACGAAAATGCGCGAAGTGGAGACGATGCGCGAGAACATCAAGACGGAACTCGAACGGGTCGCCGGCATGACGCAGGAAGAGGCGATGAACAGCCTTATACAGAAGATCGAAGACGAAGCGAAGCACAAGGCCGCTAAAAAAGTGAAAGCGATAGAAGATGCGGCGATCGAGGAGTCCGAGCGGAAATCGAAGGAGATCATTGCGACCGCCATCCAGCGCTATGCCGGGGAATATGTGTCGCAGGCGACCGTTACGACGGTGGCGCTTCCCAGCGACGAGATGAAGGGTCGAATCATCGGTCGCGAAGGGCGCAACATCCGCGCGATCGAGTCGGTCACCGGTAGCGACCTTGTCATAGACGACACGCCGGAGGCGGTGGTCATCAGCGATTTCAATCCGGTGCGCCGCGAGATAACGCGTATCACGCTCGAACGGCTTATCGCCGACGGCCGCATTCATCCGGGACGTATCGAAGAGGTCTTCAATGCGGCGACCAAGGAGGTATGGAAGGTGATCAAGGAAGCGGGCGAACAGGCGCTCTTCGATCTCGGCATACACAAGATGCATCCGGAATTGGTCCTGCTTGTCGGCCGCTTGAAGTACCGAACCAGTTACGGCCAGAATATGTGGAAACATTCGGTCGAGACCGGCTTTTTCGCCGGCATGATTGCGGCTGAGATGGGCTACAACATAAAAATGGCGCGTCGCGCCGGCTTATTGCACGATATCGGTAAGGCGGTTGATCACGAACAAGAGGGCTCCCATGCGGTATTGGGCGCCCGGCTCGCCGAGAAGTACGGCGAGGCGAAGAAGATCGTGACCGCGATCGAGGCGCACCATAACGAGATAAAACCCGAGTCGGTGCTTGATCTCATCATCATGGCGGCCGACGCGATATCGGGAGCCCGCCCCGGCGCCCGCCGTGAGATGACCGATACCTATATCCAACGATTGACCGATCTCGAGAATATCGCCACTGCTTTTCCCGGCGTTGACAAGGCCTTCGCCATTCAGGCAGGACGGGAGTTGCGCGTGATGGTTGATGCCTCGAAGGTGCGCGACGAGGATGCCTACATCATGGCCAACGATATCTCCAAAAAGATAGAGTCGGAACTTACCTACCCGGGGCAGATAAAGGTCGTCGTCATCCGCGAGACGCGCGTCGTCGCGATGGCGCAATAAAGGGTTTTTCCGTCAATGTCCCCCGTGCGCATCCTCATGCTCGGCGATGTCGTCGGTCGCCCCGGAAGGAAGATGATTCGTGCCGCACTTTCCTCTTATCGTGAGCGCAAGGGCATCGAATTTGTTGTCGCGAACGGGGAGAATCTTTCGGGCGGACTTGGCGTCAAGAAAGAGGCGCTCGACGATTTGTTCGCCGGAGGCGTTGATGTCGTCACGACCGGCAACCATGTGTGGCACCGCAAAGAGGTGTATGACCTGCTGACGACGGAACCGCGATTGTTGCGGCCAGCGAACTATCCCGCACGGCTCCCCGGAAGAGGAGGGGCTCGTTATACCGTCGCCGATGTTACGATCGGCGTGGTGAACCTGCAGGGGCGGACATTCATGGATCCGATAGACAGTCCGTTCGATGCGGCGGATCGGGAAATCGCTTTGCTGAGTGAAGACGGCACGCGGATCATCCTCGTTGACTTTCACGCCGAGGCTACCGCCGAAAAGGAGGCGATGGCCTTCCACCTCGACGGACGAGTCTCATTCCTTGCCGGCACCCATACCCATGTGCAGACCTCGGATGAAAAGATCTTTCCCGGCGGCATGGGCTACATCACCGATCTCGGGCGGTGCGGTTCGTTCTTCTCGGTTCTCGGGGTGGAATATCGAGCCAGTCTCGAGGGGTTTCTTACCTGCACCACGAAGAACTTTACGCCGGCCAATCATTCGCTTATGCTGGAGGGCGT
>CALITV010000153.1 GCA_938048925.1 uncultured bacterium
TCAAGGACATCAGCGAGAAGATCGGCTACCCGACCAAATCCATCGTCGCCTCGCCAATTTTCTACGGCAGTCTCACCTTCGGTATGATAGAACTCATCAACAAAAAGGAATCTTCCTCCTTCGATGAGGATGACATTCACATCCTCCGGTTCATATCCGAGAAGGTCGGCGAGTACCTCTATACGCTGTGGGAATCGCGCAATAACGATCTCGAAGAGAACTGAAACGATCGTGTCGTTCCCGGCCCATCCATTCACGGAGTCTTTCTTGCGTGCTTTCTTTGTTTTGACGCTGACTTTGTTCTTGGCGGGCGCCTGCGGCCCCGACCATCAGAAGGAGACCTTCACCGCCGAAACGATATCTGGGAAAGAGGTCATCGTGGGTAAGGTGACCGGCCTCATGTGGCAGAGTTATACCGATGGCAATGTCGTTACCTATCTGAAGCAGGTTTCTTATGATAAAGCAGAGCTGTACTGCGCGGACCTCGAATGGGCGGGCTTTACCGATTGGCGTTTGCCGACGATAGACGAACTGCGCACCATCGTCGAGGGATACGACGATGTCGAGCAGTACGGTCGCTGTAAGGTTTCGGAGAATTGTCTTGCGTATGCGTGCAAGGAGAAGGGTGCCGATGACGAGAACGACCATCCTTGCGCGAACAACGAAAATCAGGGGACCGGTCCGGGACCGGGCGGGTGTTACTGGGCGGCGGTATGGCACGAGCGATTCTGCGGTCCGCACTGGTCAACCTCGCCGGTGACGACGGCGCAGAACGAGCGCTGGGTGCTCGATTTCTACCGGCCGGCCATCTACGACATCTTCACCACGGGAAGCACCGCCTTTCCACGGTGCGTGCGCGAGCGGTGAGCCGCTTCCCGGCATTTTTAGGGCTTTACCGACTCGATGTCGCCTTCATTACCTTCTGCGCCGCCCTTGCCGGGGATTATTTCTCGTACGGCTTCTTCACCGGCGGCGATGTCGGGAGGGCGCTGTTCGTTGCCCTCGTGCTCTACCACTATGTCTATGCGCTCAACGCGCTCACCGATCGCGCCGAGGATGCCGTCAACCATCCGGAACGTCCTCTCCCCTCGGGAAGATTCTCGATACCGGCGGCGGTCGTGTCGGTGGCTCTCCTTGCGCTCGTTGCGGTAGGCGGTTCGCTCGTTCTTTTCTCGGGGCGGTCGCTTTTTCTTGCGCTGTTGGTCGTGTTTTTCGGTACGCTCTATTCGGTGGGGCCGTTTGCGTTCAAGCGTTTTCCGTTCGCCGCGGCCCTTGTGACGGGATGGGGGATCATGCATCCGTTCTTCATCACCGCCGATCCGGCGGTCGGCTGGCGCGGGTTTGCCTTCATTCTCATTGCCACGGGGGCGGTCCTTTTCAAAGATCTCGCCGACGAGCCGGGAGATAGACTGGTCGGGCGCCACCCGCTCACTGCCGTTTTTCCGGTGCCTCTGCTCTGTGGTGTTGCGCTTGTTTTCTTTGTGGCCGGCACTTTTTTCTTATGGTGGGTTGAGTGGTGGGTAGCGTTACCGATTCCGATGGTTTTGGCAGGAATTCTTGTTGCTCATTGGCTCTTTATGCCTCTTGCCTCATGGAGAGGGGTCATCTATACTCGTCTCATCAGAGGGGCGCTGGCGGCCATTGCGCTCGCGGCGCTCGCGGTGGTTGGAGGTATGTTCTCGTGGTAGGTCGTTTCGCTGCGTGGTGGTGCCGACTGCCGCTTCCGTGGCAGATGCTTCTCATGTTCTTTCTCTTCGAAATCATCGTCGGAGTCCGGGTGTTCGTCGAGATGCGGCTTCTTTCCATCAATAACAACCCGATGACCGCCCTGCATCGTCTCCTCTGGTACACTTATGTCTTTCTCTTCTTTGCCGCCTGCTACCGGCGTATTCTCGATGTCTCCTTCGAGAAACTAATCTATCTTGCCCCCGGCGGTGTCATTCTCTTCATTCCGCCGCTCTACGCCGCCCTGACTGGAAAGGAATTCTTGATGAACTACCTCGTTTCTCGCGATCCGGTGGAGATAGCGCGAGAACTGTTGACGCTCCACTACTCTCATCCCAGGAACTATTTTATGTTTCCCGAACTACTCGTGCTCCTTCTGGGGACGGCAGTTCTTTCGTGGTACTTCTCGCGCAGGTTCGCAAAGACGATACTCAACACGGTTGTCTCTTTCTACGGCGCCTTCCTCTCCGCGGGACTCTGTTGGTTTTCGGTCGAGCCGCAACACGACGCGGTGTTCAGCCTGACGGCGATGTTCCACGCACAGCAGTTCTACGCCCTCCAGTTTCTGAGCGGCATCGTCGTTCTTTCGGCGATCCTGTTTCTTCCGGAACTGGCGGGATGGGTGCGCCGGGTGCCGCGATCTTCTTGGTTGATATCGCTCTTGGTCGTTGTGTTGATCTATCTTCTTTTCTTCTTTACGGTGGTCCCGCGTCATGACCGTCCGCTGGCGGTTGCCGATCTAGTGGTTCTTTTTCTGCCGATAGTCTGGTGTTCGATTACGCCGCTCTTGGTGGCCGATCGCGCGGTGCCGACGGCGGCGAAGGTGTATGTCGGTTGGTTTGCGCTGCTTGCGCTCACCCTGTTCGGCGGTGTCTTCTGGGAACCGGCGCGCAGATTTATCCGGCGGTGAAGCATGCGGCGTGACGGCGGGGTTCTCGTTGGCTATTTTCTCTTCTTTGCTCTGCTTTTTCTCCAGTTTCCGCTGAACACAGCGCTTCCCGGTAACTGCGATTCGTGGTTGGTTATCGCAATATCACATCAATACCGTCTTTTTTTCGAGCGCCTGTTCGATCCGACCGTCGGTTTTGTAATGTATCCGGTGCCCCAAGTCTTCTCCTACGGTGAGGCCTCGCCGGGATGCTGTGCAATCTATCTCTTCCTGAAGATCTTTGGTCTCGATGACCTTTGGACCTACTATCTCTACCTTACGCTTATCTTCGCTCTCTCGGCATGGGCCGTTTACCGCTTTGCGCTGCTCTTTGTGCGGCCATTCCCCGGCGCGTTGTTTGCCGGATTCGCGTTTGCCTGTTGCAACATGACCTTTGCCCATATAGACGACTCGATTATCTACTTTTACTTTATTCCGCTCACTACGGCACGACTGATCGTGCGGTTCTTCCGTGAGCGGCGTGCGTCTCTTGTATGGGGCGCGGCGGTGCTCGGTGGTTTGCAGATATATTTCTCCCTCTATGTGTTTATCTATCAAACGGTGCTTCTTGCGGCGATTTTCCTTTTCTTCGGATGGCGCAAAAAGGAGCCGATACCGTGGCGCACGCTCGGCAAAGCGTTCATACTCTATGCGATGTTGCCGCTTCCCTATCTATTCTTCTATCTGCATACACTTCTTTTCCTCCACTACAATGATCCGTTCAAACTGCTCTACACCGCGCGGATGACCTCGCTCATGCCGTTCGATTTCGTAGCGGCGCTTCCGGAGAACCTACTCTACGGAAACCTCATTGATCTACCGCAAAACTGGGGTTTTGTGCGGCACCGTAATTTCATTGGTTTCTTGCTCATCG
>CALITV010000154.1 GCA_938048925.1 uncultured bacterium
CTGGCGACCCTCATCACGAAGGGATGGCTCAAATTATCCGAGATACTCGGCGCGGTCATGTCGTGCGTCGTGATGACAGTTATATTCTTCCTTTTCCTCACGCCGATTGCGATTCTCTACCGTCTCTTCAACCGCGAGGCGGCAGAGCACTTTTACAAAAAACGCGAGACCTACTGGCGCGCGGCTGCGGTGTCCCATGCGCAAGAATCGTTCGAGAAGATGTGGTGAAAAACAGGAGGGTTATGCAATGAGGAGTCATATCACGATTGCCCTTGCCGTTCTCATGATCGTGGTCGGTTGCGCTTCGCCGCAACCGTGCCCTGCGCCGCAGGCTCTCGTCAAGAGTTCTCCCGAGCCGATAGAGCGGGGTGTTCTCCTTGAGCGCTATGCCGACGATGTGCCGGCGTGGAAGAATACGCTCTATGCCCACATCTTCGACAGGGCAGCGGGGATACACTACTTCTTTGGTTACGGGACAGCACCCGATCGTGATGAATCGCGGGCGAAGGCTTACAGCAATGCGTTGGCGAACATTTCCAAGCAGATATTCGTTCGCGTTCGCTACGGTACCGACAACTATACCGAGCAGGTGCTCGGGCACGAGGCGTCGGTGATCAAGGATGTGACGATCGAGCGGGGCGCCGAGATAACGCTTCGCGATTACGAACATTCGCTCTATACCGAAAAGTGGCGCCGCGATGGGATGAGTGTGTATGACTCGTGGTGCCGCATCGAGATACCGGTGGCTGTTTACGAGAATCTCGTCAAAGAGGCGCAAGAAAACGAGCGCGTTCGGAAAGAGAACCGGGAACCGTAAGAGAGGTGCCGTGTCTATTGCATCCTCCTCAGCCGCGCGATGAAGAAGATGTCGCGGTTGTCGAGAAGCGTCGAAACAGAGTAGTAGGCTTTCTCCACCTTGAAGGCAGGGTTCCGGAGGATGAATTTTTGGATCTGTTCGGTCGTTTCTTCCCGGGTGAAGGTGCACACTGCGTAGAGGAGCACGCCGCCGGGGCGGACATAGCGGGCGGCGTTAGTAAGCATCCGTTCGGTAAGGCGTGCCATCTGGGCGCCGTCGGTCGGTTTCTTGAGCCACTTTACCTCGGGGTGGCGCCGGATAGTGCCGAGCGCCGAACAGGGAGCATCGAGAAGCACCGCATCGAAGGCGTCGTTCCACGAGGGGGTATGCTCGGAGGCGTCGTTGAGTCGTATCTCGACATTGCGTCGTCCGGCGCGAAGGAAAGCCTCGGCAAGGTTCTTGAGTTTATAGGGGTTCACATCGGCGGCGGTCACGGTGCCGTGGGAGCCGGTGAGCCACGAACAGAAGAGCGCTTTTCCACCGGGGGCGGCGCAGAGATCGAGGATCCGATCACCCTGTCGTATGTCCATGTCGAGCACCGCCATCTGACTCGATTCATCCTGAATGAAGACATCGGGAAGGTCGGCGATCATGCGCCAAGTCACGGCGCGGTCGGTGTAGATGCCGTAGGGGCTTACGGTGGCGGGCTCGGCCGAAACGCCTTCGGAACGAAGAAAAGCGATGATTTCGTCGCGTCGTGCGGCGTCGCCTTCGACACGAAGCGTGATGCCGAGCGGCTTGTTCGCGAAAGCGAGATATTTGTGCCAGTGCCGCGCTCCGACAAGGTCGCCGACGAGAAACGCGAGCCACTCGGGAAACGAGTGCCATGTGCAATAAAACCGCTTCTTGTCGTAGCCGAGCAGGCGGAACATCGTCGAGCGCGAGGGACCGATTCGGAGTATTTCACGAAGAATGAAATTGGCAAATCCCGCCGCTTCACGGCGTGAAGAACCCTTGACTATCTCGACTGCCTCATTCACGATCTGTGGCCCGGCCCGATTACTCATGAAGCGCATTTGGTAGAGCGCTATGCGGAGGTGCGAAAGCGTCTCGCGGTCTATCCGGTTGAGCGGTTTCTGTGCGGCGGTTTCTATCCAGAAATCGAGGTGGGCGAGGTGGCGGATGGTTCCGTAGGTGAGCTCGGTAATGAAACGACGCTGGTCGAGCGGAAAGGTGTCGAGGAGATTGTTGAGTAGTTCGTTGACGAAAAGCGACTGTCCGAGGACCTTCCGGACGAGTGAGGCGGCGGCGATTTTCGGATTTTGAGCCCGTTCGCCGATCAGCACAGTCGCTCTCCGGGTTTCGGATGGTATCCGGCGATAAAGGATGCGGCGGGCATACAGGCTTTACACTCGGGTTGCACCTGCGTGAGCAAGAGTCCGCCGGTGCCGCAGGCGACGGTGAATGACCGTTTGCCGACGGCGATGATCTCGCCCGGCGTTCCGGATATATCGGGACACCACTGAGCGGCGCCGATGAGGAGCATCTTGCCGCGGAATCGGGCGCGAACGCCGGGGCTTGCACCGTAAGCCCGGATGAGGTTGTAGATGTTGCGGGCATCTTGGGCCCAGTCGAGCACGAGATCTTCTTTTTTGATGAGGCGGGTGTAGGTCGCTTCGCCGGTTTGAGGGCGCCTTTCGAATGAGCCGGAACAGATTGATCCCCAGTATTTTTCGAGCAGTTCGAGCGACCCAGCGATGATCCGCGGAAAAAGCGATGCCGCGGTTTCGTCGGGCGCGATAGCGACCTCGGTTTGCGCGACGATGTCCCCCGTGTCGAGGCCGCGATCCATCACCATGATCGTGGTGCCGGTTACGGTGTCGCCGTTAAGAATCGCCGTTTGCACCGGCGTCGCCCCGCGGTATTTCGGCAAAAGAGAAAAATGGATGTTGAGCGGTGCGATACGAGGAAGGGCAAGAACCCGTTCGGGCAGAATCTCACCATAGGCGACGACGAGGTAAAGGTCGGGAGCGAAGGATGCCAATATCTGCTGTGCAGCGGCGCTTTTTGCCGAAAAATCGAAAACGGTGATCCCCAATTCGAGAGATTTTTTCTTGACCGGTGTCTGCGACGGACGATTGCCGCGGCACCGCACCTTGTCGGGACGGGTGAACGCGATGAGGTCAACAGTTTTGTGGTGACAGAACTCGAGAAACGGGACGGCGCACTCAGGGCTTCCCATAAAGACGACGCGCGGTCCCATCCTCCTCCTCCTCCTCGAGTTCCGCAATGAACTTTTTCACCTTGCCAAGGGCGATGTTCCGTTTGACGCGCGAGAGGCGATCTATGAACAGGATGCCGTCGAGGTGATCTATTTCATGCTGCAC
>CALITV010000155.1 GCA_938048925.1 uncultured bacterium
CGAGGTCAGGAATCTCGCCACTGTCATCGGCAACCGCAGCATCGTCTCCATCGAGGACCGAGAAATCGTCGCCATTTACAGTCTCCGTATCGGTTTTCCCCTCGGCATCGACAGTCGCGGTCGAATCGCCGTCATGGAACCAACTCGCATCGGGATCGAGATTGCACGCGACGAAGACGAACCATGACAGCACCGCACACACAAGCGATGAGCGCATGAGAACCTCCGTTTATCAGAACACTTTATTGTACCCCCACGGGCAGCGAAGTAAAGATAGAGGGCCGACCTTGACGGTCTTCTAACCGAATCCTCGAGAGATACTTATCGAAGAAATCTCCTAAGGCTGTGCGTTGATGATATACATCACCATCTCCTCGGTATTGAAGGTGCCAGCGGTGATGCTCGATCCGGTCATCGGTTCAGTATATTTGCGGTCGAGGATCAGGTTGTTCGCCATCATGTTGAAGCCGACCCCGAATTGAACCTGCGATAAAAGGTCGGCAGGAACGACGAACTCACCATCGTCCTTCACCCGGCATACGACAGATCCCTGCTCGCCGGTTACCGTGAGATCCATCGTTCCGTCGGGGTTGGGCTCGGCCCATTCGATCGTGAGGTCGGCAGAAGGATTTATGGTAATCGTCGGGAATGGCAGCGTGCCGCCGGTCGTCGGTTCGGGACTCACCAACGCGAGGGACGGTGGCAGGAAAACCGACGATGAGAAAGCGGCAAGATCGTCCTGCCCTTCGCCCGAAAGTTCATAGGTGGCATTGAATGTGAGAAGCGCCATATCAATTGAGCCGTCACCAGTGCCGTTGAGTTTATAGACCTTATCGTTCGGCTCGTAGAGAAAGGTGGCCGGTCCACCAACGAACCCCTCGATGATAACCGGGCCCCGGTCGAGCGATTCGCGGTTGGGCGTTACACAGCGTTCGGTCCCCGGCACAGGTTTCCCGTTGTTGTCGGTCTCGGGAAGGCACTCTTGCTCTGGGGCACAGTCATCTTTCGAAGTACATGAGGGAGTCGGCGTGTCTCCACCCGCGACGAAGACACAGGTGTCAACTTCCGGTTTTTCCTCTTCTGTCGTCTCGAGATCCTCGCGCGCCGTCTTCATGATGAGACCAAACGCCATCGCCATCGGATTGCCGAAGACCTCCATCGTCATGATTTGGAAAAAGACATTGTAGCCGGGATGTTCCGGATCGAATCCGCCATCGTCATCGGTCGGCTCATCGGCGGCCTCATCGGACATCTCGTCAGCCGCTTCGTCGGCGACCTCGTCGGTAATCAGCGTATCCCCGTCGGCCCCGCCCACAGTGTCGGTGACTACCGTGTCATAATCCACCGTCTTCTTCTCGTTTTCGCACGCCAGCACGAGCAACACCACGAAAAATAACACCGTCATCGCTCTTCGCATGGAATCCTCCTTCTCGCCTATCGCGTTACCAAAGATATCTTTTTGCCCTCAATCCGTCAAGTCACCACAAAAAATTGATTATGTGCCGCGCCATGCTACAATCGGCTCGTTATCGTCAAGACAAGCGGGGAACCATGGCCGCTTTCATTCGTTGGTTGAGCAGCCGCAAGGTGATTATCGGGTTCGCGGCGCTTCTCTTCCTTATGTTTCTCCTCTCGGAGTGGTACCTCATCTCGAGGGCGACCGCAGTCTCTGAGCAGGCAGTCTCTCACATCGAACAGGCGACCGGCGGTGGAGCCAGTCGCACCGACATCGAGGCAGCCCGCGCATTCGCGGCACACTACCGGGAACAAGGCAGCGGTATCGTCGGACCCTTCATTCTGACCATCGTCATCGAGATCGTTTTCACGCTCGTTTTTCTTCTCCTCATGAGAGCAATGCTCTACATCCCGATACGGAAACTCTCGCAAGTCTTCGATGCGCTCAAAGAGGGCGATCTCTCGCGGCGGCTCGAGATACACAACGATCCCGATCTCGCCCCCATCGTCGCCTCGTTCAATCGCACCGCAGGCAACATCGAGCACATCCTCAAGACAATAAAAGCCTGTTCGGAGCAGGTGCTCGTCTCGGCTCAGGAGGTCTCCTCGGGCAACAACCAACTCTCGACGGCAACCCAGCAGATGGCCTCCTCCCTACAGGAAACGGCCGCCTCGGTTGAAGAGATAACCGCTTCGATACAGGAGGCGGCGGGGCTGTCGGCCGAAGCGGCATCAAAGATGCGGCGCACCACTGCCGACGCCGAGAACGGCGCCCGTATGCTCACCGAGATGGCGAAGGCAATGAATTCGGTAAAAGAGTCGGGAACGAAGATACAGGAAATCGTCAATGTCGTGAACGAAATCGCGTTCCAGACCAACCTGCTCGCGCTCAACGCTGCGGTCGAGGCGGCACGCGCCGGCGAGGAAGGCAAGGGCTTTGCCGTCGTCGCGAGCGAGGTGCGCAGTCTCGCGACGCGGAGTGCCGACGCCGCTGCCGAGATAAAGGAACTCGTCGAGCGCAACGAGGAGAGCATCCGCAACGCGACCGAACTCTCGGGCAAAACCACCAAGGTCCTCCTCCAACTGGTAAGCCGCGTGCAAGAGGCGAGCCTTTCGATACAGGACATCGAAAAGCGGGCAAAAGAACAGGCGGCCGGTATTCACCAGATAAACTCGGCCATCATGCAAATGGACGAAGTGACTCAACGCAACGCCTCCCTCGTCGAGGAACTCGCGAGTTCCGCCGAGGATATGGCGAACATCTCGCGCCAACTTGCCGCCGAACTCGAGAAGTTCCGCATCTCGGAGCGGCCGAACGCGCCCGCGCTTTCCTTTTTCGATCAGCCATCTCCCCCGTCGCCGCGTCCCACACCGCCGGCCGTTTCTCAACGGCCCGCGACAAAGGTATCAGCTCCGACGGGCAAGAAGAGCCCAGAGAACGGCTTCTTCGACGATGATCAGTTCGAAGAGTTCTGACGCGCGTCCTGCGACGCTCCTTTGTTTTGCGATCATTATTCTTTCCTCTTGTGTGCGTCCTGCTCCGGCCGCGAGCGACTCCGACAGTTCTCCCGCTTCAGCACCGACGATCCGCGACTATCTCGAAATCACCGGGTCCTCGGCGGGACATCGCCTGCCTGACGGCGCGCTTTTGTTTCTGTCTCGCGGCACCGGCGAGGTGGCTCATCTTCACATCGAACGAGGCAGCGTGGTTCGCGCCGTCACCGAAGGTCCCGAGCCGGTTGACCGCTATACCGTGAATCCGAGTGGTACCGCGCTTCTGTTCCTCTCGTCGGTGGGCGGCGACGAACAATATGACATAACCCTGCTCGTGCTTACGAGCGGTGAACAGAAAAAACTCCTTGCCGATCCGACGGTACGCTACGACAGCCCGCTGTGGATAGACGATACCCGCTTCATTTACACCGCCAACGAAGTGAGCAAGCGCGATTTCTATATCTATCTCTATGACACAGCCACCAATAAGCGTCGTCTCCTCGCCGACCGTGAGGGCACCCATGTCATCGTGGACGCCAAGAGCGCCGACCAGATACTCTTTTATACCATTCTCGGGAGCACCGTCACCCTCCCCTACCGTTACGAAAACGGCACCGTGCGCAAATTCAAAGGAGCCCGCAACGGTCGCTACTATCGCCCGATTGGCTATTGGCGCGACGGGCGTATCCTTACCATTACCGACGAAGAGGCAGACGCGGCGGAGCTCGTGCTCTACGACGCGAAGGGAAAAAAGGAGCGGGTGTACGGCGGGCGCTTCCCCGTTGAAGACGCGGTGCTCGATCGGACATCGCGCGACGAAGCGGTCTTCTGCACCAATGAGGAAGGATGGACGACCTGTTTCCGCCTTTTCCGCAGCGAGATACAACCGCTCGATCTCGGGCGTGGCGTAGTATCGCTCGACCACCTTGCCGACGGCAATCTTACCTACACGATATCGCGCCCCGATGCCATACCGCGGCCCATTCTCCGCGACCTGCGCACCGGTGCACGGCGTGAGTTCGGCTTTACCGATGATCGCGGCGTACCCCTCGAAAAATTCCTTGCGCCCGAGACGCGGCGGGTCGTTTCTTTCGACGGCGAAGAGATCCCTTATCTTCTCTATCGGCCACGCGATACAGCGGCTCCTTACCGCACGATCGTCTATTTTCACGGCGGTCCCGAAGGACAGTCGCGTCCGGTGTTCGCGCCGGTGTTCCAGTACTATCTCACCAGAGGCTTCGCCGTCGCGCTTCCCAATGTGCGCGGTTCGACCGGTTACGGACGGCGCTTCAGCGAACTCGACAATTACACGAGGCGTATGGACTCGGTGAAGGATGTCGGACCAATCCTCGAAGATCTCGTCAAAGGCGGCATCTCACATCCCGACCGCTTCGTCGCATGGGGCGGCAGTTACGGCGGATTCATGGCGGTTGCCTCGATGGCATGGTATCCCCAACGCTTCCGGTGCGGCGTTGATGTCGTCGGCGTCGTTGATTTCATCAACTTCCTCAAGAATACCAAGTCGTATCGCAAGGCTCTCCGCGAGGCCGAGTACGGTCCGCTCGAGGACGAGGCGTTTCTCCGTTCGATCAGCCCCACCACCATGGCCGACCGCATCACCGGCCGCCTTTTCATCGCCCACGGCGCAAACGATCCGCGCGTACCGGTGACCGACGCCTACCTGCTTGCCGAGCGCTTACGCGCCGTCGGCAATTCGCCCGAAATGCTCATCTTCGACGACGAAGGTCATGGT
>CALITV010000156.1 GCA_938048925.1 uncultured bacterium
CGCCTCGACATTGTCCACGGGGTGCACCTGTTCCGGCACCGTCAGCGGGAAGTTCGTCAGTTTCCGGCTCAACAACCCGACGACCGGTTACTGGGAGATCGTGGCCGAGACGAGTGGTGATGCGGTCATCACGGTACACGAAAACCCCAGTTGCAGCAGTTGTACCGCCGAACGCAAGGCATGTATTGACAATGTCAGTGGCCCGGGTCGCGAAGTATTCAACAATCAGTATATGCTCAATGCTTCGAAATGGTATGTCATCATGATCACCGGTAAGAGCACCAATGTTACCGGCACACTCTATATCCGCCCGCCGATCACGGCAAGCAACTTCGCCGATTACTACTCATGGACCGACGGCAACAATCACTCCTATCGCAACTTCGCCAGTGGTGAGCCCGATTACGCGAACGGCATCGAGCGGTGCGCACAGGTGACCCCCAATGGCACTTGGGGAGAATGGGCCGACTCCTCGTGTGCGACACTCCTCCCCTATGTCTGCGAAAAGAACCCGTAACCCTCTTTGACTCTTATGCAACTCGTGGACAGCGGCAAATGTATCGTATGCGGCAAGAAGAACCCGCACGGGTTACAACTCACGCTCTCGGTTGACCGTGAGAGACTCACGGCATACACCACCGTCACCATACCAGAACGGTTCCTCGGCTGGGAGCAGTTCATTCATGGCGGCGTCGTTTCGATGCTCCTCGACGAGGCGATGGCCTACGCCGCGATGGCCTCGGGACGTTACTGCGTTACCGCTGAAATGAAAGTGCGCTTCAAGAAACCGGTCCTGCCCGGCGTCGCGCTCGACCTTTTCGGCGAAGTGACCTCCGTGAAAGGACGTATCGTCGAAACGCGTGCCGTTCTGAAAGAAAACGGCACGGTGCTCGCCGAGGCCGAAGGGCGCATGGTCGTCCCGCACGAGGAAAAATAAAATGGAGGCTATTGAACGCCTTCTCGGCGCCATCAGCACCTTCATTTGGGGCTGGCCACTCATTATACTGCTCTTCGGGACACACCTGTTCCTTACCATCAGACTTCGTTTCATCCAGCGCCACATTGGCACCGCGATAAAACTCTCCTTCAGCAGGAAACGTGAGGGAACCGGCGAGATAAGCCACTTCGGTGCACTCGCCACCGCGCTCGCCGCGACCATCGGCACCGGCAACATCGTCGGCGTGGCCACCGCCGTGGCACTTGGCGGCCCCGGCGCGGTGCTCTGGATGTGGCTCACCGGCATCTTCGGTATCGCGACCAAATACGGCGAAGCGGTCCTCGCCATCAAATATCGCCGCCTCAACCGCGACGGATCGGTTTCCGGCGGTCCGATGTTCGCGCTCGAATACGGACTCAAGGCAAAATGGCTCGCGGTCATCTTCGCGCTGTTTACCGCCATCGCCGCCTTTGGTATCGGCAACATGGTGCAGGCAAACTCGATTGCCGATCTCTCCTTCGCTACCTTCGGCGTTCCACGCTGGGCAACCGGCCTCGTCCTCGCCGCGCTCACCGCGCTCGTCATCCTCGGCGGTGTCCGCTCCATCGCCACGGTGTGCGAAAAACTGGTTCCCCTCATGGTCATCGTTTATGTGATCGGAGCGCTCGCACTCCTCGCCCTTGGTTGGCGGACAATACCCGACTCCCTCCTCCTCATCGTCACCTCGGCCTTCGGCGGTCACGCGGCAGCAGGCGGATTCGCCGGCGCACTGGCCAAAGAGACGGTCCGTTACGGCATCGCGCGGGGGCTCTTCTCCAACGAGGCGGGGCTCGGCAGCGCCCCCATCGTCGCGGCAGCGGCGCAGACAAAAAACCCGGTGCGGCAGGCGCTCGTTTCCGCGACCGGCACCTTCTGGGACACCGTCGTAGTCTGCCTCGTCACGGGGATCGTCATCGTCAACTCGGGGTGCTGGCAGGAGGGACTTTCGGGCGCCGCGCTCTCCCACGCCGCGTTTTCACATCTCGGTCGCGTCGGCCCGGTGCTCCTCTCCTTCGGGCTCCTCACCTTCGTTTTTTCGACAATCCTCGGCTGGTCGTACTATGGCGAAAAAGCGGTCGAATACCTGCTCGGACGCGAGATAATCCGGCCTTACCGCTGGATCTGGGTCGGCGCAGTGATGCTCGGTTCGATGGTTTCGCTGTCGGTTGTCTGGACCTTCGCCGACATCGCGAACGCCTTTATGGCCATTCCAAATCTCTGTGCGCTTCTTTTGCTGAACGGCGTCATCGTCGCCGAGACGCAAAACTACCTGTGGACTCCCGATCGGCTCGACACCGAGTAATCAGACATCTTCCTCGCCAGTGATGCGGCGATAGACGGTCCGCTCCGAGATGCCGAGCAGTTGCGCCGTGAGCGCCTTGTTCCCTCCGGTGTAACGCAATGTTTCCTGAATGAGGTCGCGCTCTATCTCTTTGAGCGTCTTTTCGCCGATCCGCACCGTGTAAGGCGGCGCGGCTCCCCTTTCGCTTTCTTCGTCGGCGCTTTTTACCGTCCCCCCGCCCGGAGCCTCGTCGTTCATGAGCACCCACCGAGCCATCGTGTGTTCGAGTTCACGGACATTACCCTTCCACTCACGCTCGACGAGACGCGCAAGGAACGCATCATCCGGCTCCTTGAATGGGCGGCCGTACTGACGCGCGAGCCGCTCGGCGAAGAACTTGGCGAGCGGCACGATGTCCTCACGCCGTTCCCGAAGCGACGGCACACGGATGGTGAAACGCGAGAGACGGTAGTAGAGATCCTGACGGAACCGTTCGCGCACAATCTCCTTTTCGAGGTCCTTGTTGGTGGCGACGATGATCCGCACATCGCCACGCACCGGCACGGAACTCCCCACCGGCAAGTATTCGCGTTCCTGCAGAAACCGGAGCAGTTTCGGTTGGAGTTCGAGCGGCATCTCCCCTATTTCGTCAACGAAGAGCGTGCCGCCTTCTGCCGCGCCGATATAGCCGGGCGAATTGCGGTCCGCCCCCGTGAACGCCCCTTTTTTGTAGCCGAACAGTTCCGATTCGATGAGGTTGGGGTGCACCGCCGCAGCGTTGAAGGCAATGAACGGCTTGCGCGACCGCCGACTCTCTGCGAGGATGTAGCGGGCAACGAGTTCCTTTCCGGTCCCCGATTCACCCGTGATGAGCACCGTTTCTTCGGTCTTCGCGATCTCGCCGACCGACGCCAAGAGCCGCCGCATCTTCTCCGATACGAAGACGATGCGGTAACGGTCTTCCTGCATCGAGGCAATTTCGCGCCGGAGGCGCTTGTTTTCCTGCCGGAGAGAAAGCGTCTCGGCCGCCTTCTCGAGTTGTTGGATGAGCACCTTGTAATTGAGCGGCTTGGTCAAGAAGGTGAATGCCCCCTTCTGCATCGCCTTCACCGCCGTCTCGACATTCCCGTACGCCGTAATCATGATGACCGGGATGTCGGGATCAAGATCCCGCACTGCATCAAGGAGATCGAGCCCATCGAAGCCTCCCGGCATGAGAAGATCCGTCACGACGAAGGAGAGGCGGTCTATCTCGTGTTTGAGTATCTCCATCGCCTCGAGACCGGTCTGAGCGGTCGTCACTTCATAGCCCTGCTTCTCGAGTATCTGACGGATGGTCCCGAGCAGGTCGGCCTCGTCATCAACCAAGAGGACCCGGTACGCCATAAGACACCCATTTCCTTTTGAAAAACGAGTTATTCTAACGAATCGTCACAGGAGCGCAAGGTATTTCTTGAAAAAACGACGACCGGTCGCTATAATCTCCTCAATAGTGTTTTCGGTATGTTAGTAACGGGAGAGGATCATGCGTATGGCGCCGGTGTCGCTTTTCACTGCGGGAATTCTCTTCCTGCTTGTGGGATGTGGCGAGAACACCCAGAAGACCTACACCTTGACGCTCAATTTCCGGTTCGACGAAAAAGAGGCCAGCG
>CALITV010000157.1 GCA_938048925.1 uncultured bacterium
TTCGGCTTCTTGAGATACTGGCGAAACGCGACGATCTCGATGTGCGGCGTCTGCTCGACGGCATCCCGCGGATGGTGAGTACGCCGGAGATCCGTTTCGAGGTCGAGGAAGAAAAGAAATTCCCTTCGGTGGCGCGGACGGTGGCCTATTTCAAAGAGCAGGGCTACGATGTCAACGACATAGACGGCGCCCGCATCACCTTCGCCGACGGATGGGGCCTGTTGCGGCCCTCCAACACGCAGAATGTCATCGTGATGCGGTTCGAGGCCGAAAGCGAAAGGCGCCTTGCCGAGATACGGGCGCTCATCGAAGGAAAGGTGCGTGAATACTTGAAGTAGTGCGTGCGCAACGACGAGGGGGAGTGAGTTATGTCGAAAACATTGGTGATGGTTCTTGCAGGTGGGCAGGGGACCCGACTCATGCCGCTCACGATGGAGCGGGCGAAGCCGGCGGTCCCCTTCGGCGGCATCTATCGCATCATAGATTTCGTACTGTCGAACTTCGTCAACAGCGGTTATATGCAGATAAAAGTGCTTACCCAATTCATGTCGAATTCGCTCAATCAGCATATCGCACGGCACTGGGGCCTTTCGATGCAGTTCAATCAATATGTCGAACCGGTTCCGGCACAGCAGAGAACCGGCGATAACTGGTATCTCGGATCAGCCGACGCGGTGTATCAGAACCTCAACATTCTCCGCGACGAAGCGCCCGAACATGTCTTTGTCTTCAGTGGCGACCACATCTACAAAATGGATGTTACTCAGATGTTCAATTTCCACCTGCAAAAAGATGCCGATATGACGATTGCCGCAATACCGGTGCCGATCAAGGAGGCGTCACAGTTCGGTGTCATCGAGGTTGATGCCGATTGGCGGATGATCGGATTCGAGGAGAAACCGAAGAACCCCAAGAGTATCCCGGGGAATCCCAGCCTTGCGCTGGCGAGCATGGGAAATTACATCTTTCGCACCGATGTGCTCGCTCGGGCGGTGAAGGCTGATGCCGAAGATAAGGAGAGTGCCCATGATTTCGGCAAGAATGTTATCCCGGCGCTCTATCCGCACAAACGGGTCTATGTGTACGATTATCTCTCCAACAAAATCAAACTTCCCGACAGCGATCAGTATGAAAAGCCTTATTGGCGTGATGTCGGTACGCTCTTTAGTTATTGGGAAACCCACATGGAACTGGTTTCGGTGAGTCCCGCCATCAATCTCTATAACCGTAACTGGCCGATATTCGGATTTCCCGATGTCAACATGCCGCCGGCAAAGTTCGTGTTCGCCGACGAAAAGAATAAGCGCGTCGGTCTTGCGACCGACTCGCTCGTATCGGTCGGCTGCATCATCTCGGGTGGCCGGATAGACCGCACCATCTTGTCGCCCGGCGTTCGTATCAACTCTTACGCGCTCGTCGAGAACAGCGTTATCCTCAACAATTCCAACATCGGTCGCTACTGTCGCATACGCAACACGATTATAGACAAGAATGTCGTCGTACCTCCGGACACCGAGATCGGCTACGACCTCGAGCAGGACAGAGCGCGCGGTTTCACCGTGAGCGACGAGGGGATCGTGGTGGTGCCGAAAGGGTACGAGTTCTGAGTGCGCGCCGACTGCGGGCGCGGGATCCGTTCTACACGGTTTTTTCTTTCTCGCGGGCGAAACGGTTCACATTTGCGGCGAAGACCTCGATGCGGGCGATGGTGTTGGGGGGGTAAGGCTGGCCGTCGTTTTCGAGCGCGATGACGGGATAGCCTTTTCGTTTCGCCCACGGGGCATACACTCCCTCGATGAGGCGTCCCGGCAGACAACCGAACGGTGCGATGATCGCGATGCCGGCATAACCGTCGTGCATACCTTCGGCGGCGACCGCCGGTGAGACGGTTGCCTCGCTTTCGAGTTCGGGGGAAACGAACTCGCGGGCGCCGAACTCGAGCGCATGATCGAGATCGCTCGGCGCCTCGGGGAACAGCCCAGTCGGGAGCAGGGTGTCGAGTATTTTGCGTTCGACGCGGCGCATCCACCACTGCTCGATGCCGAGCATGGTGCGGCGGCGCACCCAACCGGGGCGAAGCATTACCGAGATACCCTCGTCGCGGCGGCGGCGGAAAAGAAGGTATTTCTGGGACCAGTCGGTGTAGTGAATCCACTCGCTGATACCGGTGGCCTTCGGGAAAATATCGTTGGCGATGAGCAAATCGAATACCTCCTGTGTCGAAAAAGAATCGCGTCGAACATAGATTTCGCCGACGATGAGCACCTTGCGCACCTCGTCCAATGTCCGCCGTTTGGGGATAGCCGCGAGCCGGATCGCCGCGTTGGCGAGGGCGCGGTCGAGAATCCGGGTGTTGTGCTGTTCCGCCGCGTGCAGGATCGTTTGCCATACCTCATCGAACACTTCGAGCCCCGTGTCTGGGTCGGCGGCAAGCAGGCGGATGCCGGTGCGGATGTCGGTGAAGCAATCGGAGATGACGATTCCGCGCCACATGTCACGCGCGAAGGTGCGACCGATCTCCCGGTAGGAGTTGTTGCTGTCGCCGGCGACGACAAGAACATTGTCGAATCCGAGATCGGCGAAGAGCCGTTCGTAAAAGACATGGTACTGCCCGGTGCGGCAGGGGCCGGTCGTGGAGGGGACATAAATGAGTTTTATTTCGTCGGGATTTCGGGGCGGATGCTGGTGGAGGTATTGGAGCACCGTGCCGAGCACGAGGAGTGCCGGAATGCACTCCTTGCCCGACGCGACATTGCGCGCCAGTTGCGTCGAGCGGATGTCGGGAACCGGAAGGTGCTCCGCGCGAATCCCTTGTTTATGCGTCATGGCAACCGTTATTTCGACGGCAAGGTCGCCGAGCGACGGCCAGATGAGAGTGACGCGCGGGTCGTGCAATCCGATCGTTTCGCCGCTTCGCTCTTCGACGATGACGAGATCCTCGGCGCGGTGCTCGATGTGGTAGCGCCGCTTCGGTGCCGCGTCGGGGAGATGCGCCGCGTGACGACGGTAACTTTCGACGATATCGAGGAATGCCTCGATGCGCGTGTCTATGCCCGCGTCGGCGGTATGGGAGTCTATCTCGAGGATGAGATAGGGTTTGCGTCCCATCATCCAGCGGAGGTAGTGGAGCATGAAGGAATCGGGGGCGCAGGAGAAATTCGATATCCAGACAAGATAGAGGTTGGGGGTTTCTTTGACACGCCGAACCGCCTTCATGTCCTGTTGTCCGTAGTGCCAATACATGTTCGGGAATATGGCGGCATCGGTGTCGTAGATGAGGTCGTAGGGGATCACGGTGACGCCGCGCGAGAGGAGTTTGCGGGGAATACCCATGTTCGCGTCGCGCGTGAAGGCGTTGTAGGGGCGGCCGAGGAGTGCGATGTAGAGGCGGTCGGGGTTTTCTCGTATTTCGGCGACTATTTCTTCGCCCTTGTGCCGGTAGTCGTCGAGGAAACGGCGGTAATGCGCGACGGCGGCGGCGTAGGCACGGGTTCCTTCCCGGCGTGAAAATCCGAGTTGTTCGGCGACCGTTTCGAAAGCGCCGCGGCTTTTGTCCCAGCCGTCGCGGAAGGAAACAACCGGCTGGAGCACCCGCTGTTCGTCGAGAGGGAAGGCCTTCCGCGCATAGTAGGGGAGTCCTTGGGTGAGCGGACAGGTGCAGGCCTCGCGCGAGGCGGCGTCGATGATCGGCATGTCGCGAAAGTGGGGAAGGAAAAGGTAGTCAACTCCCCGTTTGAGGAGGTCGCCGATCGCCCCGTGGGCGATCTCGGCGGGGTAGCAATAGTTGCTTTCCTGTCGCTGGACCCCTTCGGGAAGGATCGTTTCGGAAAGCACCGTTTTGACGCCAAGGGTGTGGAAGAAGGTGGCGTACAAAGGCCAGTGCGAGTGTATCGAGAAGGCGACCGGCACCCCGACCACCTTCTCGGTTTTTGATTCGAATGTTGCCGGGTCGGGAGCCCAGACGGAAAAAATCTGCTCGGTCCGCCACGCCACGAAGTCCCGAATGCCCGCCTCGTCGAACGAGGATCGGCGACGCGCGCCGGTGTATTTTGAACAGCGGCCGCCGAAGGGATACCGTGAGCCACCCGCTTCGAGATTGCGGATGGGGCAGAGATTCTCGCAGGCGCGACAGATGAATTCGCCGCGGCTTACAATCTCTTTATCGATGAGTGCGTCGAGATCGAAGGATCCGGCGGAAAGGAGACCCTCGTCATGTTTCAGTTTGGCAAGCCGCGCGACGCCGAAGGCGCCCATGAGTTCCGGATCGGGGGGCACCGCGATCTTTTTGCCGAGTAGTTGTGCGAAGGCAAGTGGGACGGCGGGGTTCTTCGCAACGCCTCCTTGCAAGGCAATCCGATCGCCGATCGAGCGGTTGCCGACGACACGGTTGAGGTAGTTCGAAACAATCGAAAATACGAGTCCAGCGACGATATTGCTCCGTTCGGATCCTTGTTGGATTGCCTTGCGGATGTCGCTGTTGATGAAGGCGGAGCAATGTTCGCCGAATTTGAGCGGCGCTTTCGCCTGCAGGGCGATCGGGCCGATGTCCGCGGCGTGCGCGATGTCGAGATCGCCGGCGCACGATTCTTCGAGAAACGAACCGGTTCCCGCCGAACAGGCCTCGTTCATGGCGTAATCTATGGGGACGCCGTTATTGAGGAGCACATACTTGGCATCCTGTCCACCGATCTCGAATATGGTGTCAACCTCCGATACGAAATAGGCGGTCCCGACGGCGTGAGCGATGATTTCGTTGTAAACCCCATCGGTGCCGGTAAAGACGCCGAGCAGTTCGCGTGAGGATCCGGTCGTCGCCGCGAGCAGTATCTTCGGCTTCAGATCGCCGATCTGTGTCCGAATTTCACGGAGCGATTTCTTGAGCGCCCGCACCGGGTCCCCGTGGGTTCGGCCGTAGTGGGCGGCGACGATTTCCATGGTGTCGCTGTCGAGGAGCACCGCCTTGGTCGTTGTCGAGCCACCATCTATGCCGAGGATATAGGTGGCGTCGGGGCGTATCGTGCTCCGCCGAGAGGGGTGGTAGACCACCTGATCGGAGGCACTGTCGAGCGGTTGGTAGAACTCGTAATCGGTGCGTGTTCGCAGCGAAAAGAGTTCCCGTTCTGCGGGCAACGGACGGCCAGAAGCGCGGGCAACGGCGGCGGCGCCGAAGGCCTCGAAGTAGGGGGCTTCCTCGGGAACGATGAAGGTGATTGCGGGGTAGCGGTCACGCAAGAAACGCACGAGATGGCGATTTCGGGTGACGCCGCCGATGAGGAGCACCTCCCCATCGCTCACGCGCGCCTTGAGCAGAAATTCTGCCACCTTATCGGCCATCACCTTCGAGAGTGACAGCGCTATGTCGCCGCGGGTCGCTTCGCCCTTGTTGAGGCGGTGGGTACAGTCGGACTTCATGAACACCGAACAGCGTGCCGAAAGATTGACGACCTTCGCGTCAGCCACTGCATGGTCGAGGTCTTCGAGTGAGAGCGCCATGCGCCCCAGTTGCTGTCGGAAGAACTCGCCGGTCCCAGAGGCGCACTTGTTGCCGGCGTAAGAGGTTTGAATGTGCCCCATTTCGTTGAGCAGATAGACGACGAGATCCTCGCCGCCCATCGAGACGATGGCGCGCGGGCGTATCCCCATCGCAGCAATACCCGCCTCAATGGCGAGCGGTGCGATGATTTCGGGGAGACGCAGGCGTTTCCTGCCGGTGCCGCCAGTTGCCACGGCGAGCGGCGGTTTACCGTGGCGGACGCCGATTTGTTCGAAAGCGTCGGCCAGTGCCAGTTCGAGATTCCCCTCGTGCGGAATTGCCGCGTAACGACGAGCGCCTTCC
>CALITV010000158.1 GCA_938048925.1 uncultured bacterium
TAACAAGCAATAAAGCCGACGGCGAGAAGAACGGTGACAAGGCTACGCAGCATCGCGTCCTCTTCGAGGAAAGAGTAACGCGAGCACCTCTTTCTCGCGCTGTCGCATGATACGGCGGCGTGTTACGGTATCGTGATCGTAGCCGAGCAGGTGGAGCAGTCCGTGCACCAGCACGCGCGCCATTTCACGCTCGAGCGGCGTCCGATAGCGCCGCGCGTGGGCGGCCACCACGGCGGGAGCGATAACGATGTCCCCCAAGAAAAACCCGGCATAGGCGCCCCCCTCTCCCTCACCAGCCGCGAAGGAAACGACATCGGTCACGCGATCTATGCCCCTCCATCTGCGGTTCGTCTCCCGCATCCGGTCGTTCTCGACGAAACATACGGCGACCTCCCACGGATCGGAAGAACGGCGCCCCTCCGCGCCGAGCACTTTTCCGACGATGCGAACCAGCGTCCCGCGATCAAGGGGACTCTCGACGCCCGGCATTCGTACGATTCCTATCCGCATCTCAGGCTACCGGTTGTTGATACTCGACACGGGCATGATATTGGCCGGAGAGCGTTTTAACAAAACTTTCCTTGATAAGCGACAGATCGCGCATCGTGAGCGCGCTTTCAGAAAGTTGCCCGTCATCGATAATCCGCTCTATGATATTGTGCACCCCCTCCTGTATCTTTTGATAGGTTTTTTCTTTCATGCTGCGTATCGCCGCCTCGACGCTGTCGGCAAGCATGATAAGGGCGACCTCCTTGCTCTGCGGGCGCGGCCCCGGATAACGATACGGCTCTTCGGGCGTCTGCGGATCTTTCTGGAGCGCCTTCTCATAGAAGTATTTCACGAGAGAGGTCCCGTGGTGCTGCTGGATTGCTGTTTCTATGCGGTCACCAAGTTTATAGTTCCGCGCAAGTTCGAGGCCGTAGGTCACATGCCGGGCGATGATACGCGCCGACTCGAGCGGATCGAGCGAATCATGGACATTCACCATCCCGCTCTGGTTCTCCGAATAACAGTGCGGCGCCTGCAGTTTACCAATGTCGTGATAGTAGGCCATCACCTTGCAAGCGAGCGGATTGACGCGGATGCGGCGTGCCGCGTCTTCCACCATAACGCCGACCATGAGGCTGTGCTGGTAGGAGCCGTTCGCTTCCGACACGAGCCGCGCCATGAGCGGATGTTGCATCGAAGTGAGTTCGAGATAAGAGATATCGGTCGTATAGCCGAAGAACGATTCCCACAACGGCAGAAGGCCGAGAAGGAGCAACGCCGAAAAGATACCGCTGGTGAACGCGGTCAGAAGCGCCCTGATCATGTTCTCCCGAGGAAGCGACGCGTCGAGAAGAAAGATAAGGAACACCAGCGCCATCTGAACGCCGGCAAGCGAAAGGCTCACCCGAAGCGCGTGGCTCCGGCGCTCCACATGGGTGATGAGGAACAGATAGAACAGCGAAGAGGCGGCATAATAGACGGGGAAATAGAAGTTGTCGGGGAATACCGTGGCGAACAATAGGGTAAGCGTTATGAGGAAGAAGAGCGCCGTTTCGGTGTTGATGAGAAGGCGTACCGTCGCCACGATGAAGGGGAAAGGAAGGAGGAAATTGAAAGTGCGCGGATCTATCGTCCCCATCCATTGAGAGAAGGGGACCGAAACGGCGGTGATGAGATAACTGAGAAGGAGAGAAAGAAGCGCGAGGACCGCCATAAGGAGCAGATCTTTGTTGCGTATGCTGAACTTGGAGACGCTCCGACGGAAGGCGACATAACCGATGACGACTACGGCTATGATGAACAGAAAGTGTTCCACGAATGAAAGCACAAAAGGCTTGTCCCCCTTCCGCTCGACGATGGCGCGGAATATCGCAAGGTGATGTTTCGTTATCCGTTCTCCCGGACGGGCGACGATTTCGCCGTTCTTCACCTTGATAATGACCGGCGGCGTATTGCGTTCCACCTCGGCACGCGCCTGTCCGTTCGCTTCCTCGTCGAACGAAAGATTGTCGGCAAGGAGCACCTCGACGACCGCCGCGACAAGAGCAAGTCCCTTCTCACTGAAGAGTTTTTCCTGCTCCAACGCTTTCTGCGCCCGTTCGATCTCCGCCGGCAAAGAGACGGTCGTGATTACCCGGTATCGGGGACGCTGAGCCGGGGCGGAATTCCCCCGTCTTACCATGATCTTGTCGAGCCGATACCCCTCCCCTACGCCTGCTCGAAGGATATAGTAACTGTCAAGACGGCCTATTATGTCGAAAACGGCCTCCTCGATCTCCGGCGAGAAGAACGCAGACCGCAACAGTGCAAACACCTCTTCGGGGACCGGCGCCCCCACCGCCTTCTCGAACGATTTTCGCTCATCCTCGAGTGCGAGGAACACCGCACCGCGGAGGCTTTCGGGAACGAGATCCGGGAGGTGCCGTTCGACGACATCACGATAAGCCGACATGAACTCGGCAGGCACATCATGCGAACCACCTATCCCCTTGTCGAGAAGAACGGCGACCGCCCGATCGCGCATCGCGGCGAAGGCGCGGCGGATCGTCCGGTAGCGTTCGGTGTTGTCGCGATAGACGAAATGGCGCGGCACCTTGCCGAGCGCCGCTTCCCGGTTCCGCACGGTCGCTTCTTCATCCACGACATCGTAGTCGCGGTCGGCGCGCACGATGAACTTCATGACGCGACCGACATCGCTCTCCCGTGTCGGCAGGAAAGATGTCGTCGCTTCCGGTATGGTGCTGTAGGCGGCGAGCGCGGCGAAGATCAAGAGAATGATGATCGCGGTGCGACGCGCGGGGAGCCGTAGCCAATCATAATAGCGGTCCTTGAACCTCTCCCACTGCCGGTTCATCTCCCGGGTCCGCTTGAAGGTCGTGCGCGCCGTCATTGTTCGTACGCCTCGAGAAG
>CALITV010000159.1 GCA_938048925.1 uncultured bacterium
GGATGACCACGATTTCCTTCCCGATTTTGCGGTCGAACACGCGATACAAAGGTCACTCCTTCCGGTACACGGTGTTTTTGAGATAGGTGAGCCCCTCAACAGTGTCGAAGATCGTCTCGCTGTGGCCGAGCACGAGATAACCGCCGCGCGCGAGATACCTCACGAGCCGGTTGAGCACTCGCCGCTTGGTTTCCGCATTGAAGTAGATGATTACGTTGCGGCAGAAGATGACATCGAAAAAAACCGAGATCGGATAATTCTCGGCCACAAAGTTGAGTTGGCGGAACGAGACGCTCTCCTTTATGCAATCTTTGACCTTGTAGAGCCCGAACGCCGGTCCCTTCCCCCGGAGGAAATATTTGTGGAGCAGTTCTTCCGGTACCGGCCGCACCTGCCGTTCTTCATAGATGCCATTACGGGCGGTGTCGAGCGCATGAGTGTCTATGTCGGTGGCGAAGATCTTGGCCTGAACGCCGTGCGGTTCGACGAGGTGGTGGCGAAGCACCATAGCGATGGAGTAAGGCTCCTCTCCGGTGGCGCACCCCGCCGACCAGACACGCACTTCGCGCCGTCGGGAGGCAACGATCTCGGGTACGAAGCGTTCGACGAGAAAATCGAAATGGTGCGCTTCGCGGAAGAAATCGGTTTTGTTGGTGGTTATGGAATTGATGAAGTTCTGTATCTCGGAGACGCCGTCGGGCGAGATGACAAACCGGTAGTATTCGTCGAAAGTCGAAAGATTGAGCGCCCGGAGGCGGCGGGAAAAGCGCGAAATGACGAGTTCCCTCTTCGAATCGGAGAGACAGATCCCCGCCACATCGAATACGAGGCGGCGCAGTTTGTTGAATTCTTCGTCGGAAAGAGAGAATTTCTTGATCTCTATCATGAGTCGGCCAGCAAAGGAGCAAGCACTTTTTCTATGTCGAGCACGATGAGGAACTCACCGTTCTTGCGGCTGGTGCCGATGAACCTCACATAATCGGCGGCGATGTTGCGACCGAGGAGAGGGGCCGACTGCTTTGCTTGAGGCTCGATGGTGGCGACATCGCTGATGGCGTCCACGACGAGACCGTTCATTTTGCCGCCGAGGTCGAGGATAATTACCACGGTTTTGCCGTCGAATGGACGCGGCGACAGGCCGAGAAGACGGCGCAGGTCGAACAGCGGAACGACGCTTCCGCGAAGGTTGACGACGCCGAGCACCGCCGCTGGTTGGTTAGGAAGGCGCGAGCAGGGAAGCATCTTCTTGATGTCGTGGACGAGAAAGATGGGGACGGCATACAGTTCGCGGTCAATGAAAAAGGTGACGAAATCGGTACACTGTTCCCATTCCGTTTCCGAGAAAACACCGCTCTCCGGCGATGGAGCGGTGTCGGCGGAGATTCCATTATCGGGATGCGGCGTCGTATCGAATGAGGTGTTCCGCGCTTGCGTTCTTTCCCGCCGCCGTTCGAGGCCGCCGTTCTCACGATGCTCGATGCCTCCGTCGTCGGCGTTCACAGGGGAAACGAGAGCATCAAGCCGCTCGCGGGGAATAGGAGTTATCGCCTCGGCGGGCAGGTCGGTAAAAGAAAGGCGCAGCGCCTCCGGTGCCAGCATGGTGTGATAGAGCATATGCGTAAGCGGGACGCCGTCTGCTCCGGTTCCGGAGACGGTATCGAGCACCTCGCCGAGTGCCGCGAGCGTCTCGGAGAGATGGATCATCGTCCTTCCCGTTGTTGCCGCAAAATGCCGCGGTGCTATCGAAAGGAGATAGAAATATCCGCGCCGCGTTTTCCGTTCCAGTGTGTATGCCGACACCGAGAATCGAATGCCGTGGGAGGGTTCGTCGGGGGAAAGTGTCGTCGCGGCGGCGCGGCGCACCCGTTCCGACAACCGCTCTTCAATGGCCTTTCTGATGAGGGCGGCAGCGGTGGTGGCCCCCTTCATCGGACCGGAGGGATCCTCAGTGGCCGAGCGGATGCTGTCTATGGCCCGAAAAGAGAGAGCGACGATCTCGGCATCGATGGAAATATCGCCGTTGCGAAGAAAATTAAAGAGGTCGGCAAGGGCGCCGGCGGCAGCCTCGAGCGGCTCGATGCCGACGAACTCGGCGCCGCCGTATACCGCATGGGCCTCGCGGAAGAGACGATCGAGTAGTTCGTTGTCGGGCAGGCGCTGTTCACGGACGGCGGACTCCACTCGGACGAGGGCGGACTCCATGGCGGTGAGGTGGTCGCGCGATTCTTCGATGAATTCGGGAAGAAGGTCCGCGAACTCGCTCATGCCTGCCCCGTCGTGTGTTTCATATCGTTGATTCCACCATCTCGATCTCGCGTTCGGAGAGCAGACGGTCCATGTCGAGTATGATGATGAATTTTCCCTCCACGCGCTTGATCATGCCTTTGATGAACTCGGCCTTTATGGTGGTCGAAAACTTCGGTGCCGGCAGTATCTCGCTCTTGTTTACGCTGAGCACATCGACGACGCCGTCCACGATGATGCCCATGATGCGTCCCGCGACATCTAC
Source organism: uncultured bacterium (assembly GCA_938048925.1). Taxonomy (GTDB): domain Bacteria; phylum UBP6; class UBA1177; order UBA1177; family JAKLFG01; genus CALITV01. The sequence continues at coordinate 2,510 of CALITV010000159.1, forward strand.
GACCATGAC
>CALITV010000160.1 GCA_938048925.1 uncultured bacterium
GAGGCCGCTGTAGGCCGTCGTGATCACCTCGGCGCCGTTGTTGTAATCAGGTTGACCGATCTCCCAGTCCTTCTCGAGGAGCCACTGCGCGCCGCCGTTCTCGAACTGGTCGGAAAACAAGATATTGCTCGTCTTCTCCTCGCAGGTGACGGTATCGTAGCCGGTGCAATCGTCGCGGCAGTATGCCTTGCCGCCGCTGTAGAGGGCGGGGTCTATCTCGATGCAGTTTTTGAGCGTCCCCTTTTCGCAGACCTCCATCCCCTCGACGATGCCGTCTCCGCATTCCGACTGAATGATGACGCAGGTGCCCGTGTCGTAGCCGGAGCACGACTCGTTGCACGGTGCATTGCCGCCCTCGTACCAGTTCGGGTTGATCTCGGTGCACGCTTTCGTGTCGCCATCGCAGAACTCGCTTTCGCTCTTGATGCCGTCGCCGCAGTAATCCCCCGAAGTTTCGCAGGTCTCGGTGTCCCAGCCGCTGCAGTCCTCCTTGCAGCGCGCCTTTCCGGCGACGAAGATTTCGGGATTGATGTCCACGCAACTGTCTATCGTGCCGTCGCACTTTTCGTTTCCTTCGACGATGCCGTTGCCGCAGATTGCGGGATTCTCGTCGCAGGTGATGGTGTCATAACCGGTGCAGTCGCTTTTGCACTTTGCCTTGCCTCCGGTGTAGTGCACCGGATCTATCTCGACGCAGTTCTTCGTCCCCCCGTCGCACGGCTCACCGTTGTCCACCATGCCGTTGCCGCAGGTCGCGGCGAAATCGGCGTCGGTCGCTGCCGTATCGTCGGTACCGAGATCCTCGTCGGTTACTTCCGTCGCATCGTTGCCGACGACATCCTCGTCGGGCTTCTTCTTGACCGTATTCCCGCCGCAGGCGGCGCCGAGGAACGCTATCATGATCATCATCGTGAACAGGCGCATGATTTTCTCCTTTTTCGCTTTCCACAATAAAACCCCCTCCCATGGTGCCGGAATCGAATGCCGTTGTCAACAATTTGACTTTACTGGTGCTTCTGATAGCATCCGCCATCATTCACCATTGCCGGAGTGTCTCATGGTTCCCGCACGCGATATCAGTTGGATATACTACCTCGTCTATCCGGTGCTCGCCGTCGCCGTCGGATACCTCATCTTCATCATCTATAAGTATCTCCGTGACCTTCGCGAATCGCCGCGCGAGATATGGCTCGTCTCGATCTCGCAGGTGACCGAGTTCATCGCGTGGGCGCTCATGCTCTCGACGCTCACCCTGTTCCTTTCGAGCGATGTCGGCCTGTCGGATGTCACCGCGAGCAACATCGTCGGCGGCTGGAATGTCTCCTACACGGTGCTCATGTTCGGCGTCGGCGCGCTCGTGGACGCGGTCGGGGTAAAGCGCGTGCTCGTCATCGGCACGGTGCTCGCCATCGTCTCGCGCCTCGTGTTCGCCGTCACTACCAACCTCTTTACGCTCATCCTCTTCGGCTTCGCGGTGCAGGCGGTTTCGGTCGCCTTCCTCTCGCCGGTCATCACCGTCGCGATCAAACGCTACACGAAGTCCGACACCTCGGCGATGGGATTTGCGATGTTCTATACGCTCATGAATGTCGGCTTCGCGATCGGCGGCTGGCTCTTCGATTATATCCGCAATACGCTCGGCGAGTACGGCACGACGGTGGTGCCCGTTCTTGGGACGATGTCCACCTATCGTTTCATCATGCTCGCCGCCTTCTTCCTCTCGATACCGGCGATGATATTCATCTCGCTCCTCCGCGATGGGGTCAACCTGCACGACGACGGCCGTCTCGAGATAACGCCGCCCCCCAAAAGCGAAGGGTCTTTCTTCCCGGCGCTTTGGAACACCGTCCGTTCGGCCTTCGGCGACGCCTACCGCATTTTCGTGGATGTCATGAAACAGCCCGCCTTCTGGAAGTTCATGCTCCTTCTCACGGTGCTCCTCGGCGTCAACTATGTCTTCTTCCACTTCCACTACACCTTCCCGAAATACGGCATCCGCGTGCTCGGCGAAGGGGCGAAAGTCGGTTCGGTCTATGGTATGCTCAACCCGGTCATCGTGATCTTCTTCGTGCCGTTCATCGCATGGGCGACCCGGACATGGAGCCCCTATTTCATGATCACCTTCGGCTCGTTCGTTTCGGCCTTCGCCGTCTTTCTCGTGACACTTCCTGAGAAGGTCTTCGTGCCACTCGTTGACACCATTTTCGGGCGGCTCATCTGGCAGGTCTGGCTCGGACTCGACCCGGCGATCGGCGTAGAGAAACTTGCCATCTACATCGGCCTCACGATATTCGTCGGCCTCTTCACTATCGGGGAGGCGATCTGGTCGCCGCGCCTCATGGAGTACACCGCCCGTATCGCGCCGCACGGACAGGAGGCCTCCTACATGACGCTCTCGATGCTCCCGAAGTTCATCAGCCAGCCGCTCGTTGCGTGGATGTCGGGACAACTCCTTTCGAGCTATGTGCCGGTGCACGACAAACTCGGACCCGACGGCAAACCGATCCTCAACGAGGCGGGGCAGGTGGTGCAGGTGGTCGGCGATATCTCGAATCACCGGATGGTGTGGGTCTGGATCGCGCTCCTCGCCGTCACCTCGCCGATAGGAATGCTCCTTCTCAAGAGATGGGTGAACCCCAAGGACCCGGTGAAGGACTAGGCAGGATTCAGGTATTTTTCCAGCAGTCGGGTGAGATCTTCCATCGTGAACGGCTTGGGGAGACTGTCGGTGAAGCCGAATCGGTGCGGTTCGGCCATGATCGGATCGGCGCTGTACCCGCTGACGACGAACAGCGGGACCTCAGGGTCGAATTTCCGTATGCGCACCGCCGCTTCGTGGCCGCCGACCCCGCCAGGAACGGTAAGGTCGAGGAATACGGCGGCGAACGAATGCCCTTTCTGACGGGCGGTCAGGAACGCGTCAACTGCCGCCGCGCCGTCGGTGACACAGGTTATCTGGTACCCCGCCTGTTCGAGAAGTTCACGCATGAGGTCGCAGAGTGCCGGGTCGTCGTCCATGACGAGAATGGGCCCGCCGCAGTGGTGCCGGATCGGTTGCGTAACGGTTTTTTCTGGGGGGCGTTTCGCCGCGGTCGGCAGGTAGATGGCGAAGGTGCTTCCTGTGCCGGGGGTCGAGGTTACCGTAATCGTTCCGCCATGTTGTTTCACTATCGAGTAAGAAATGGCAAGGCCGAGGCCGCTTCCTTTCTGTTTGGTGGTAAAGAAGGGGTCGAAGATGTGCGGCAGTATCGTGGCGGGTATGCCGACCCCGGTATCGCGGAACGATAGGCGCAGGTAGCGTCCCGCCGGTAGCGGTGGGAGCGCCTGTTCGTCGAGAGTCACCGTCTCGGCCGAAACGGTGAAATTTCCGCCCCCCGGCATCGCATGGTAGGCGTTGAGTGTAATGTTGGTGATGACCTGCGCCATCTGGTCGGGATCGTGGGAGCAGGGGGGAAGATCGTCGGGAAGATCGAAGCGCACCGTCACCGAAGAGCCGCTGAGCGTAAAAGAAACCGTTTCGCGGATGAGTGCTTGTATGGGACCGATCTGGCGAGGTGATGTTCCCCCTTTGGCGAAGGTGAGCAGTTGTCGGGTAAGTCCCCGCGCCCGGTTGAGCCCACGGAGCGCCTCTTCGAGAAAATGTTTGGTCTGCGCCTCTTTCGTCGAGATGCGGGCAAGGTCTATGAACCCGAACAGGGCGCTGAGCAGGTTGTTGAAATCGTGCGCGATGCCGCCGGCGAGAATGCCGAGTGCCTCGAGCCGCTGCGCCTTCTGCGCCTCTTCCCAGAGCAGTTTTTTTTCGGTAATGTCCACCGATACGCCGAGTACTGCCGGCTCTCTCAAGATACTAAACGGTATTTTGATGGTGGAGAGAAAATGGATGGTCCCATCATGGTGGGTGATCGGCTCTTCGGGGACGAGTTTTGGTGTGCCGCTGTCCATGACGGCCAGATCATCCGCGCGGAAACGGCGCACCTCTTCTTCTGATTTGGCGAAGTCGGCATCGGTTTTTCCGATGAGGTTCTCGACGGTGGTGCCGTAGGCGTCGGCGACCGCCTTGTTGACGAGAATGAAGTGTCCGTCGCGGTTTTTAGCGAAGATGAAGTGGGGAACGAGGTCTATCACCTGCCGGAGCAGCCGCTCGTTCTCGCTGATGGTGGTGAGCGCCCGTTTCAGATCGGTGATGTTGCGCCCTTCGGCGATGATCTGAAGCACTTTTCCGTGGGCATCGAAGATGGGGGTGAGGATAAAATCAATGTGGATCGGCCCATCTTTGGTGAGGACTTGTGCTTCGCGTCGGATCGTCTCGCCTCCCGCGGCGCGTGCGATCTCCTGTCGCAGCCGGTGGTGATCGCCGCCGCGCCACCAGAAACTATCCCAGAACTTGATGCCGAGGAGTTCTTCTTCGGGGATGCCTGCCGCCTCGACCGGTGCCTTGTTGAGGTAGCGGATAGTGCCGTCGAGGTCGAGGAGACCGATGAACTGGGGGAGACTGTCGAGCAGTTGCGCCATTTGAGCGGCATCGGTCTTGACGAGTGCCTCGGTGCTCTTTTTTGGTGATCGCGGCAAAGATTTCTCCCTGAAATGGCCTTAGACTAACGGAAAGGCTCTCCCAAGTAAAGTTTTCTTCTAGGTCCGTTTCATGAGGAAAGAAGTGCGCGGCCCCACGCGGCGACCATGATGAAAAACGAGATGGCGGTAAGGAGCCGACCGGCGATTTTTCCGGCGAGCAGATCGCGGGTAAGGGCAGGCAGAGCGACGACGCCGACCGAGAGTCCGGCGGAAAAACCGAACAGGTGCGCCATCACATCGGTCCTCTCGCTCGAACCGAGCATCGCGAGAAGCCCGAGGCCGGCGGCAAAGGGGATCCAGAGGCGGGTGCGCGGAAGCCGGAATCGGGCTGAGAATTGAGCCGCTGCCAGCAAACCGACCGCCGCGAAGACCGCCGTCGAGGCGCCGATCGAGTGATGCGCCGAGGCGTAGAAGAGCGCGTTGAGGAAATTGCCGAG
>CALITV010000161.1 GCA_938048925.1 uncultured bacterium
TCCCGACACACCGCACCGCTTGTCTCCTCGATACACACCTTGTTCTCGGCAGCGCAGTCAACCGAGACGGTCCACTTGCCATCGGTGCACACTACCAACACTTGCCCCGCGCAAGCCGACCCCGAACCACTGCAGGGATCGCCAACCTGTTCGTCTTCGGCGCACTGGCCATCTTTGCAGGTTTTATTCTCGGCGGTGCAGTTCTTTTCCAATTTCAACACGCCGCCCTCACAGCGCAGTACGCGGATCTGATCCCACGAACAGATAGCGCCGTCGCCGCTGCACGCCTCTCCCACTTCGGCAAACGGCTCATCGGACGAAGGAACGCATCCCGCCACCAACATAACCCAAGAAATGGTCGCTCCAATTACTGCTTTGCGCATTTTCCAACCTCCTTGTAAGAAAAGCACCTTCAGTATAAAATTTCCCCGAGACGAAGCAAGAAGATTTTGACAACAGCCCGCCCCGGAAGCATAGTAGTAAGAAGAGAACGAACATTTGCGGAGGCTCCGTATGGGGAAGATTTCTCTTCTTTTCGCCGGTGCCCTGCCCGTTTTTCTCTCGTGCGCCTCGACACCGGCAAACGAAGACGACGATTTTGTCCGCCGCTCTTCCTCGTTCGATGAAAAAAACGACACCGCGTCGGAGCAGACTTTCACCGACGAGTCCTTTACCTTCAAGAACGGCGACAAGTATGTCGGCGAAACGAAAAACGGTCTTATGGAGGGCCGTGGCAAGTATTTCTTCAAAGACGGCAAGATATACGAGGGAGAGTTCAAGAACAACCGATTCAACGGCGAAGGAACGCTCACCTTCCCCAACGGCGATGTCTATACCGGGCGGTTCGTGGACGACAAACGGCAGGGATTTGGCACTATGAATTTCAAGAACGGTAATGTCTATGAGGGAGAATTCTTCGACGATACGATACACGGCAAAGGTTCTTTTCGCTATCGGGATGAAACCCAGTACACCGGCGAGTTCGAGAAGGGCAAACGACACGGACGCGGTGTGTTTTCCTATGCGAACGGCGACCGCTACGAGGGAGAGTGGGTCGCCGACCGAAAACACGGCTACGGTATCATGACCTACGCGGCGACCGGCGAGAAGTACGAAGGTTCTTTCGTGGACGGCAGAGTGGAAGGTCGTGGGACATATACCTTCAAGGACGGCAAGATCTACGAAGGAGACTTCAAAAATGGGCGTATCACCGGCGAAGGTCGGCTTACCTTCCCCAATGGTTGCGAATACACCGGCGGCTTCAAGAACGGCAAATACAGCGGGCCGGGTGTTTTCACCTGCCCCAACGGCCAACGACAGGAGGGAATCTGGGAAAACGGTAAACTGACCCGTAATGCCGACAAAGAAACCGACGCCGAGCAAGAATCTGAAGAAAATTCCGAAGACCCGCTTGCCGAGTAGATGGCGATTCGACGCGACTCAAAAAGTTGCTTTTTGGCGCGATTCCGTTAGAATGCGCCCGTTTTTGGCTGTTATTTTAGTAAAGTCAAGAGGTTAGCAATGTTTACCGACCTCCGCAAGAAAAGCGGTTCGCTTATCGTGTATCTCATGTTCGCCGCCATCATCATCACCTTCGTCATCAGTTTCGGCCCCGGCGACCAAGGATGCCGGGCGCAGCCGAATTGGGTTGCCATGGTTGACGGTGATGTGATAACTCAGGCCGAGTTTCGGTTCCTCTACAACAACTATTACGATTTTTACCAGCGGATGATTCCCGAATTCAACGCAAAGAAAGCGCAGGAGATGAACATCGCGAAACTGGCGCTCGACAGCCTCGTGGATGTCATGCTGCTGGCCCAGAAGGCCGAACAACTCGGGTTTACCGTTACCGAGGAAGAGATACGAAAAGAGATAACCGAGACCCCCTATTTCCAGCAAGGAGGCACCTTCAATCGCGACCAATACAACCGTTTCGTACAATTCCAAATGGGCATGACGGTAGCCGCCTATGAAGAGAAGGTACGCCGCGATCTCTTGGCAAAGAGGCTACGCTCATTTCTCAACGATTCTGCCGACATCTCCGAGGATGAGATGAAGGAAGAGTTCATCAACACCAACGAATCTCTCGACGCCCAATTCTTCGTGTTCGGCAAAAACCGCATGAAACCGGAGGTCATCGAAAAGTTGCGCCACGCGGTGAACGAGAACGAACTGAAAGAGTTTCTCGCGAAGGAGGAAAAACGGGCACGATCGTTCTACGAGGACAACAAGGACCGCTGGAAAAAAGACGACAAGACTGTCACGCCATTCGAAGAGGTAAAAGAGGAAATCGCCCGCGAACTCACACTCGATGACCGCATTGCGGCTCTTGCGAAGGCCGACGCGGCGAAGGCTTATTCGCTCCTTTCCAACCCGTCCTACAAACTCGACAACCTCAAAAAAGACCTTCCCGACTGGGACATGACCCCGCTCATGCAGAGCGGCATTCGTAAGAATCAACAGTATCTCCCCGATCTCGGCGTCGCACCGGCTCTTATCAAGACGCTTTTCGCCCACATAGGTCTCAGCGGCCCCTCCCAGCCGGCACCGATCGAGGTTGACGATAAGGTCGTCGTGGCGAGGATACTCAAACATACCCC
>CALITV010000162.1 GCA_938048925.1 uncultured bacterium
TCGTCAACCTTGCCCAACTGTTCAACTCGTTCGCCCAGATCTACGAAGGAACGCGCGCCGTCGGCAAGCCGCACTGGTCCTCGTCGCCCATCAATCCGCTCGGCCCCTATCAATCGGCCATGAACAATGTACTCTTCATGACCGGCATCGTGCCCGTAACCCAGAAGATGAGCCGCTTCTGGTTCGGCAACCTCAAGAAATACTACCTGTGGTCAGAACCGGGGAAAGAATGCGCCCTCACCGAAGACCTCACACCGGGCGGCGGCGGCGACACCTGCGTCATCAAGAAGTTCAAAAACGACGACCTTCTCGACGACTGTCTCAACGCGACCGCCGACGCCGTGAGCGGCGACAATGCCGACAGCGCCACCGAATTCAACAAGATACTCTCGGGCGGTGCGGCGGCCAATCTCGCCCTGCAACTGCAGTCGTGCGGCGGTCAACCCTGCTACCGCGGCAACTCCGGCAGAACCATCTACTATGACAAGGGAGGCACTCTGCGCAATCTGCGGACCGACGGCGAGGCCCAACCGCTTCTGCTCCGCGGCGATTTCAAAGTTACCAGTGAAAGCGAGGTCATCGCGATTCTTGATTATGTTTACGGTTACGATTCACAAGACCACGACAGCGACGGTAACACCACCGAACGACGAACGGATTTGGCACCACTCGTCGTGGTTGACCCCTTCCCCACCACCCCGTCGAATCCACCCGCTACGCTGACCATCCCCTATAGCATCCTCGGTGCCGCCTTCCACTCCAAGCCGATCGGCGTCTATTACGGTCCTTACAACGGAAGCGACAAGAGCACGAACCTGCGTATCTTCATGGCGGCGAACGACGGACTTCTCCACGCCTTCGATGGCGGAGAACGCGACGCGAGCGGCGTCTGCTGTACCGCCTATGACGCGGAGGGCAACTGCACCTCGGTATGGGCAGGCGGCTGCAAAGAACAATGGGCATATATGCCGTCGGTCATCATGCCCGAACTGCGATTCATTCGCCAAGGCGTTGACACGGTGATGTTCAACTCGACGCTCGACGGGCCGCTGTCGCTTTTCCATATAGACACCGGCAGTTGCACCGAAGGCGGACAGACGATCACCCCCTATGACGGCGCCATCAACTGTGGCGAGATCGCCTACCTGATATTTGGCTACCGGCGCGGCATACCGCTCGAAGATTCCGAAACGGGAACCCCACAGAACTCTTACTACACCATCGTCAACATCTCCACCAAAGATTCCCCCTCCTTTGTCCAGCACATTCAACTGACGGGCCAATCGTGGTCGAAACCAACCGTTTTTAAGATGGGCGGCGCCTACTACATGGCGTTCGGCGGCGGTTATGACCCTTGCTTCGATGCCGATGTTCCCTCGTGCACCGCGCCCACCAAGGGATCGAAAATCCATATCTGGAAATTCGACAGCGGGTCCGGGAAGTTCGTCGAAGAATACACCTTCTGTCCGACCGGCGACACCGACCCTGTCTGCGACGCGTTCCACGACTGGCTCGTCGCATCGGTCGCCGCCGAGGCGGTCGCGGTCAACACACGCGGTCCGATGATAAAGAAAGACGGCACCGGAGACACCGAGATGCTCTACTTTCTCGACATCACCGGCACCCTCTTCCGGGTAACCAAAGAAAATGCCGGCTGGCAGATCTCCCGCCTGATGAGCATGCGAGACGCCCCAACACCGTTAAACTTCACCGAAGGGATTCGCCCCTATTATTCGTTCCTCACTGTCCCCCCCTACGAACAGTACAACTTCGTGCAGTTCGATGCCGACGGCGACGGCGACATTTCACAACAGAAAGATGTCCGCATCGTACCGGTGCCTATCGTGACCGGACACATCGTCAATCCCAAGGAGATAGGAGTTCAATACGAGATCGTCGTGTTCTACGACCGTCGCCCCAACTACGCGGCCGGATTTACCACCATCCCGGTTGCCCCGCCTTTCAATCCCGTGAGATACTCGGCCGGTTCGAACCAGTTCCTCGACATGACCAACGCCATCGAAAACGACTCCATCGTACACTCCTATACCCAAGGAGGCACCGGGTATCAGCACCTTCGCCGCGGCTACCGGATATCGTTCCGACCGAACCCCTTCTCCACGAGCGGCTGGAACGCTGCCGGAGACACCATCGCCAACTTCACCGTCGCGGGCGAAAAAGGGTTCGCCTCGCCGATCGCTTATGCCAACTGGGACTACGAATTCGCCGGACTCTTCGCAACGACCTATGCGCCCGACAACTCGGTCGGTTCCTGCTCAAATGCTGGCGTTTCATTCGTCTACTGCCGCTCCCTTCCCACCGGAGACGAACTCACCGACATCCGCTATTCGCAGTGCACCGAATGCGATGTCATCACCCTCGGCGAGGGGATGGCCGCGGCACCCACCGTGATGAAGGGAGCGCGCCACGGATGGGATGAGGTCGTCGGAGTCTCGTTCGGTGGCAATGTCGGGGTCTTTTCCGAGGAGTTGGTGCCGCCGCCCAAGACGATTCGCATAGTGAAGTGGTATGAAATCTACTAAGAGAGGGAGAAGGAAGCGATGAACCACACCCTACGACACCTCTGCGCAGCGCTCGCCTTGACGGCGGTTCTGTCGCTCCCGCTGGGGGCCGACGAAAAGGAGAAAACCGCGGTGCGCGACTCGCTCGCCTTTTTCCCTGCCATCGTCATCGTCGGACAGGTAACGGCGGTGACCCCCTTCTCGGTGACGATACAAAACACCCGCCACCCCACCACGCTCACCTCAGAGAACCTCCAGAAACTGCTCATCCGGCTCGCCGACTCGAAGGACGACGCCGAAAGCGCCTTTCACAAGACGCTCCGCACCATCGCCATAACCCCGGACAACCACATGCAGATGGTCTTTTACTTCGATACGGTAAGCCAAGTATTCCACGACGAGGTAAACACCTATCAACAGTTCCTACCGCTTTTCTACCTCTTCAAACGCAACATCAAAGAGATGCAGGAAAATTCCAAAGACCTTTTCGAGAAGTTCGCCAAACGGCCGATCGAGTCCTATCTCTCTATTCCGTTCGTAAAGAAAATCATGCAAAATGCGTGGATCGCCGCGGTGTTCCGCATCCATCCGGAAACAAAGAAGATCGTCTATCAACATTCGCGGTTCTATGATAACTACGACGAACTCTCGGAAGACGAGTACGCCAAGACATATCTCATCCCGCAGATAGTCGAGCGCGGCCTCACGACGACCCTCACCGTGGCGGTGGTGCGCGGACACGAATCGGAGTGGGCGAAAGAGGATGTCCATAAGAAATATAAAGAAACCGGCGGCGGGGCCAAGGGATGGAAACGCGGTTCGACCTCCGGTGAGACCAAAGAGGGAAGAAAGCAATGACTCGCAGCGGCACCGGATATACATTGATCGAACTGCTCATCGTCGTCGCGATCATCGCCATCGTCGCGGCGGTCGCGATACCTTCCTACGAAGCCTACGGGCGCAAGGGGCGCCAAGAGAATCTCAAGGCGCAGATTCTCGAAATCGCGGCGGCGCAGGAGCGCCACTTCACGGTGCGCGGACGGTACGCCGCCGACATGCCCGATCTCGCCCCCTTCGGGCTTCCCGCCGGCGGCCAGCAGGCCGACACCGGCTGGCAGATAGGGGACTACCTGTTCCTCACCGGCGTCGTCATCAGGCAAGAGTCGGGACAAGGTTTTTGGGTCATCGGAAAGGGGAACATAGATGGAGCCGATGAATCGCTCGGCGAATGTTGGGGCTACTTCGGCCGCGGTATAAAACGACCACAAGGGGCGCACGATGACCTTGCATGGCTCTACGACGACGCCGGCAACCAATCCAAAGAGGTGGTAACGGGATTTCCCCCGAGCGAGGTATGTACTCTGACACCATAGAAGAAAGGAGAGTTTCTATGACGCACGACAACCATGCCTACACCGGATTCACCTTGATAGAGGTGCTCATCGTGATACTCATCGTTGCCGTTCTCGCCGCCATCGCGATACCGATGTATGCCGACTATTCCCGGAAGACAAAAGCATCCGAGGCATGGGAGGAACTTACCCACATTGCGGCGCTCCAAGAACAAATCTTCACCGACCTGCGTCAATACGATACGAACGGAAACCTTATCACCTCCTACGGTGGCAAAACAACGGGGAAGTATTTCTCTATAGCACTGGACAACACCAACACGTGGACTGCGTACGCGGCAGTCTGCTTCGATGGAAGAAGTTCCTGCCATGTCAACAACAATTATGATTATCTTTTTACCATCAACCGCAGCGGCTATAAAACAAGCCAACCGGCCGGCGGAGAGGCAAAACCGGGGTGGTCGCTATGAGAAAAGCGATTGAAAAAAACGACATGCTCGATATAATAGTTCTCACCGAATGGAGGGACGCCATGAAAGCATTCTGGGCTATGGCACTTGGGGTGCTGGTGACGCTTACCGCGTGCAACGGAGGCCACCGAGCGCCGATTATTGCTGCCGATTCCGGAGGAACCGGCACGATGACCGACGAGGAAAATACGGCGGAACCCGACGACAGCGCCGTTCCCGACAACGATAGCATGGAGCCTCGAGTGCATTTCAACGGCGAACAGCCATGGCGTGGGGTACTTCCCACCGGACAGCGAAAATGCTACGACAACGAGAAGGAGATACTCTGCCCCGAGATAAACGACCCCTTTTTCGGACAGGACGCTCAATTCAATCAGTGGAAAACCCGCGCCTATACCGTCAACGGCGACGGCACGGTGTACGACGACGCGACCCATATCACTTGGCAGAGCGGTTATACCTCCGGTCTCACATGGGACGAGGCCTACAGTTACTGCACCTCGCTTTCGCTCGCCGGAAAGACATGGCGCCTTCCCACCCCGCACGAACTGAAAAGCCTCATCAACTATGAGAAACTGACGGGAACACCCCCCAACGAGGTGCCCGCCCACCCGGCGACCGATTTTCCGGGCGATAATCTCAACGACTGGTTCTGGGCAACGCCGCGTCCCTACGACCCACAAACGGCGTGGATCATCTATTTCTACGACGGCTACCTCGATTACACCGCCCGGAGCAACCGTTACAGCGTCCGGTGCGTAGCGACATCGTAATTACGGAGGGAGAGATACCATGAGAGGACTCATCGCCTGCCTCGCGTTTCTCGCGGTAACCGCCGCCGGAAACGCCTATGGCCAGTGCTTCAACTGCACGGCCCCTTACAGCGGCACGGCATTCAGCAATCCAGCCGCCGACTCCTCATGGACTCCGGTCGCCGACGATGTCAACGCCGGCCAATACCTCTTCTTCGATGTCGTTGCGGGAACTTACTATGAGTGGGCGACCTGCGGCAGCGTGGACCCCACCTTCAACCCCGAACTGACGCTCATCAGAAAACCCTCGGCGCCTTACACCTATACCTGCGATTCGGGCCTCCTGAGCGGCGTCGGCATCGCCTATAACAGCTACTCGAGCGACTGTACCGACGACGCGCAGAGCATGCTCATGGCGAAGGTCGGCTGGTATGCCACCTTCACCGGCACCATCGCCCTGCTCGTCAACCGCCCCAACTGTCAGACGACCAATATGGCGCCGTCCCATGTCTCTATCAAGTGGCATTACCTCACCACCCCGCCGGAGTACTGCACCAACTGTGGCCAACAAAACCCGGCAACGGCACAGAGCAACCCTGCTGCAAAACCAGACTGGACGACCGTTTCCACTACTATGTCGGGCGGCGATTATGCCCTCTTCAATGTAGTGGATGGCACCTACTACGAGTGGTCAACCTGCGCCGGCTCCGGTTGGGACACCCAAATAACCCTGCGCCGCTTCGACTGCCTCGGCGAGGTGCTCGCCTACAACAACGACTACACGAGCGATCCCTCCTGCGGCACCCGCTCGCGGGTCGGCTGGTTCGCCGATTTCACCGGCCCCGTCATCGCGCTCGTAAGCCAGAACTATTGTCAGGACAACACCGCCGCCAACATGACCTTACAGTGGCGCAAGTTCCCGGTGACCAATCAATGCTCGAACTGTACAACCAACGCGCTCGGCGGCGAACTCAACGCGGCAAACGACAATGTGGCCATCGTCAAGAACGGCCAATACATCGTGCTCTACAATGTGGAAGGCGGCGCCACTTACGAATTCAGCGCCTGTCATCCGACGACCGGCTTCGATACCCAACTGACCCTGCGCGGCGCCCCGGGGCTCTCGAATCCGACCTGCTCCTCGCCGCTGCTCGCCTATAACGACAATGGCGACGGGAAAGACTCCTACGGCGACACCTGCGGCGAACGATCGAAAATTATATGGACCGCCCCCGCCACCTTCAATGGTCCCGACGAAAAGGTACTCCTCGCGGTCCACGAATTCAACTGTCAGGCCGACGAGGATCGGACGGTCTGGCAACTCCGAACGAGGAAAATAAAACGCGCCCGCTATACTGAAATGGTACTCGATGTCTCCTACCCCTTCGACGTCGTGGTAAACGATAACACCACCAACCTCTTCTGGACCAAGGCCATAGCGAGCGGACATACATGGGTCGAGGCGCTCTCGTACTGTTCCACTCTCGACTATGCCGGCAAGGACGACTGGCGCCTCCCCAACATCAA
>CALITV010000163.1 GCA_938048925.1 uncultured bacterium
TTGAAACGGGAACTCGATCGGGCACGAAAGGGAGAGCGATGAGCGAAGAGCGGCACACCCGCGCACGCGGCCAAGATGCCGAAGAATTCGTGGCGTCATACCTCGAAAAACAAGGGTTCACGATTCTTGACCGCAACTTCACGGTGCGCGGCGGTGAACTCGACATCGTCGCGCGCAAAGGGGAGATCCTTGCTTTCGTTGAGGTCCGCTCGTGGAAACGGCGCTTCTGGGATGGCGGCACCCCCGCCGAAACGATAAAACCGATGAAAAAGCGGCATATCGTGAGGACAGCGCTCTTCTGGGCACAGACGCACGGTGTGAAACTCCAGCGTACCCGCATCCGTTTCGATGTCGCGGCGCTCGTCGGCAGTGACGGCGCTTTCGAGATGGATTATTTCGAGGACGCTTTTCCGGCGGAGGGACTCCGATGAGCGGAACGCTCTTTGTGGTGGCGACGCCGATCGGTAACCTTGCCGATTTCTCGGAGCGGGCGCGGCGGATACTTGTCTCCTGTGACCGTATCCTTGCTGAAGATACCCGCGAGACCCAGACGCTCCGTGTGCGGTATGGCATTGCAACACCGGTCGAGTCCTACCACAAATTCAGCGAGAAGGAAAAGGTCGCGCGCTACATTGGCATGTTGAGAGAGGGAAAGTCGCTCGCTCTCGTTTCCGACGCAGGAACCCCGGCGGTGAGCGATCCGGGAAAACTGCTCGTTGCCGCGGCGCTCGAGCAGGGGATCCGGGTGTCTCCGGTTCCCGGTCCCTCGGCGGCTATCTCCGCCTTTTCGGTATCCGGCATGAAAAGCGACCATTTTATCTTTGTCGGATTCCTCCCGGCAAAAGGAGCGGCGCGAGATAAAGCGATTACAGAATCCTTCGCGAGTGGTCTTCCGGTTGTTTTCTACGAGGCGCCCACACGGATAAACGACCTTCTTCCCCGCCTCGCCGTGTGCTGTGAACGCATCGTGGTCTGCCGAGAGTTGACCAAAGAGTTCGAGGAGGTCTTTGTCTATCGCGGAGGGACTGTGCGTGAACAGGGTGAGTTCACCATCGTTGCCGAGCCGATCCGCCGCGCGGTGCCGACCGTTCCGCCGCCCGATGCCGAGCGCGATCGGATTCTTGCCGCACTCTCGGTGAAAGACGCGCTCTCTGTGCTCAGACGGCTCTATCCCGACATTGCGTCCAACGACCTCAAGCGATGGCTCTATAGGGTGCGGAAAGAAGGGAGGAAAGAGTAAAGGAGAGGACACATGGCACAGCCGTTCAAGGAGTTCAGACCGATAGGGTTCCGTGGCAAAGTACAGGTGACGGCGACTTCCGGGCCCTTCGATAAGCAACGCTTCAATGCCGGAATCACCTTTCTCAAACTCAACAAGGTGCGGCCGGCCTATGACGCGGCTGTTTTTACACGGACCGGTTACCTCGCCGGTGATGCCGCCCGGCGTGCCGCGAACCTTCTCAAGGCGTTCGGTGATCCCGAGGTCGAGGCGGTATGGGCGGCGCGGGGTGGTTACGGGGCGCTTCAGATGCTTCCCTTCCTCCACGAGCGGAAGGAAGACCTGAAAAAAGCGAGTAAGCCGCTCATTGGTTTTTCCGATGTGACGGTCCTCCACTCGTTCCTCGTCGAACACTGTGATCTCCTTACGATCCACGGCCCGAACATTACGACGCTGTCGGAGATAGACCACCGTTCCCAAAGTCATCTCATACGCCTTCTTCAAGGCCGCGACGATGCCTTCATCATCGGTGATCGCCATATCACGGTTCTGCAACCGGGGACAGCGCGCGGTGTTGTGAAGGGAGGCAACTTGGCAAGCCTCGTCTCGCTCCTCGGTACACCGTGGGAGCCGAATTTCGACAACTGTATCCTCCTCCTCGAAGAGACGGGCGAGGTCGCCTACCGCATTGATCGTCTTGTCACGCAACTGCGCCTTGCCGGAAAATTCGCAAAGATCCGCGGCCTCATCATCGGTGAATGCTCCTATCGCGAGCACCATCCGCCGGTCACGCGCCATATTGACCCGCGGCTCATTGTCGAACGAAGCGGCATCGGAAAGGAGATACCGGTCATGGCGAACTTTCCGGTCGGTCACGGCGAACGCAATATGGCGCTTCTCATCGGCGCGGCCGCGACTATGGACACTGGCGCGAAAAGGCTTTCTTACCGCGTCGTCTGAAAAGGAGACTCCCTCGATTACCCTGATGGGGATGGTGTTAGAACAGGAATCCGAGATAGGTGTGGATCCCGAAGAGCAACTTGGTGTTATACTCGTCGGAATTGAGTCCGTCGAAAGGAACCGCAAGTTGAAAGGTCAGCCCCCCGCGCAGACCGCTGTCACCGTCGTAGTAGGCGCCGACGAACGGCTCGAGTGCGAGCGGAGCGCCCTTACCGCCCGGTGTTTGCTTGGCCGACCAAGCGCCCGAGTAGGTGAGTCCGCCGCGCATGCTGAGGTCGTCGCGGAAGTAGTAGCGGGTGTCGAGGCTCACATAGTAACCCGAGGTAAAGCGGCCGAGCGCCTCGCGCCACACGAACGAGTTGATGTTGTAGTTGGTGTTGAACCGGAAGTTCTCGACCTTGGTGTCGAGGCCGAGCGCCGCGTCTATTGCTTTGCCCGGCAAGTTCACGGCGTCACCTTGGACGCCGGCGGCGCTGTCGCCGGTTGCCGCGCCGGCGAGTAGGGTGAAATGCAGTTTTCGCGGGATGTACTGCCACTGCGTCTCGAGCGCTCCGCCGAACATTTGGGCAGAGATGCGCCCCGCCGCCGTCGCGCTCTCGAAGCGACCGAGTTTTCCGTCGAGATAGGCGATCTCGGCCTTTATCGAAAAATTCTTGTAGTAGAGGGTTCCCCAGAGGTCCATCGTGAAGAGCCGAGCGTCCTGTTCGTGGAGGGTATAGGAGGCAATCGGCGCGTTGATGAGGGTCTCGGTGGTCGCGTCGGTCTTCCAACTGTACATTCCAAGGAAGCCAAACTCGTAGACGGTTGACTCCTTGAGCAATTTTTCCTTGAGCACCGCAGAGTCTTCTTCCTGCATGGTGAGCATGATCGCTACCTGCCAACCGTCGTCGCGCGACGAGGCGTCTATGAAGTGATCGTTGTAGCGGACCATCGCCCCTTCGCTG
>CALITV010000164.1 GCA_938048925.1 uncultured bacterium
GAACAGAATCGGTGCCCGACTGGAGCGGGATATGCCAGTGGGGGAGTATCTTTCCCGTTGCTGCAAGGCCAAGAAGACGATCGTCTATTTCGTCCGGTTCGATGGAGGAAAGTCTGACACGACCTATGATGGCGTATGTCATCTCGACGATGTCGCCGAGGCGGACGCCATCGGAGCGTTCACTTCCGTATTTGCCGACATGAATGCCCGTGAGGACTACTTCGCGGTAACCTGCTGCGGCGATGCGTAACAGGTGTCGCTCGATGAGATACGGATCGGTGCTCCGTATCGTGTTTCCCCGCACGAGCGGGATAATACAGTAAGCGCACGAGCCGTTGCACCCGTCTTCTATTTTGAGGACAGGGCGTGCTCGCCAGACGATGAAATCGTCGCCGGCCAATCGGGCGAGATGGGCGGCGACGGCGAAGATGTCGGGAAGGTATAGGATGTTCCCTTCGTTGGGTCGGAGCGGGTCGTCGGAGCGGGCATAACAGCCGGTCACGATGACCTTCTTGCCGGTGCGGGCGAAGCGACGCGCCGCCGACCGGACTTGCGCGTCGGTTGCTCCAGTCACTGTGCAGCCGTTGACGATGTAGAGTTCGGCCGGTTCTTCGGGAGCAACAAGGGTATATCCGGTAAGCGCGGCGGCAAGTTGTTCGCTTTCGAAGAGGTTTACTTTGCAGCCAAAGGTGACGATGGCGACGCGCGGTCGCTCAGGAGCGGCCATGTTCCTTGAGGTAGGTCTTTATCGCTTGATGGAGTGCGTCGGCGGCGAGGTTCGAACAGTGCATCTTGATGGCGGGAAGACCACCTAATTCGTTAGCGACCTGATCGCGGGTAAGTTCGAGCGCCTCGGTAATCGTCTTTCCTTTCACCATCTCGGTCGTCTTGGAACTCACCGCGATCGCGGCACCGCATCCGAAAGTCTGGAATTTGATGTCCTCGATGATATCGTTCGATATCTTGAGGTACATTTTGATGACATCGCCGCATGAGGGGTTTCCTACCTCGGCGACCGCGTCGGCGTTCTCGATTTTTCCCACATTGCGCGGGTTCATGAAGTGGTCCATGACCTTTTCGGTGTACTCCATGGCATCCTTACCCTTTTTGTTGTTGCAAAAACTTATCATAGAGCGGTGAAAAACCGCGGAGTTGGGCGATAATCTCGGCAAGGCGCGATACCACAACGGGAACCTCTTCTTTTCGAGAATACTTACCGAAACTGAAACGAATGCTCGAGTGCGCCTCTTCTTCGTCGCCGTTACAGAGCGCCATGATGACATGGCTGGGGTCGAGGGTGCCCGACGAGCAGGCCGATCCGGTCGAGACTGCGATGCCGTGGTAGTCGAGTTTCAGTTGCACCGCTTCTCCCTCGACGAAGCGAAAACTGATGTTGCTCGTCGTATAGATACGGTTGGCGGCGCCACCGTTCCGTTTGGTGTGTGGGATCTCGGTGAGGACCCGCTGCTCGAATTCATCTCGGAGCGCGCCGATCCGTTCCCGGTCGTTTGCCATCTCCTGTACAGCGAGTTCGAGCGCCTTTCCCATTGCGATAATACCAATGATGTTTTCGGTGCCGGCGCGGCGGTTGTTTTCCTGATGTCCGCCGGTGAGGAGCGGTTCGAGTCGTCGGCCTTTCTTGATATAGAGAGCGCCGATGCCTTTGGGGGCGTAGATTTTGTGGCCCGACATTGTCACGAAATCTGGCTCTATCTCTTTCACATCGAACGGTATCTTCCCGGCTGCCTGCGCTGCGTCGGTGTGAAAGAGGATGCCGCGATCGTGCGCTATTTTCGCAATCTCTTTCACCGGATAGATGACTCCCGTCTCGTTGTTTACGGTCATCACCGAGATAAGCCCCGTATTTTCCTTTATGGCGGCGGAGAGGGTGTCGAGGTCGAGATTCCCTTCGCTGTTTACCGGCAGAAAGGTCACCTCGTAACCTTCGTTCGCCATTTTTTTTGCCGTTTCGTAGATACAGGGATGCTCGACGGTGCTTACAATGAGGTGATTGCGTGCTTTTTTTTCTTTGTAGTTGATATGGTAACCCCGGAGAACGGTCACATTGCCTTCAGTCGCACCAGCGTTGAAAACGATGCGTTCGGGATCGGTGCCGATGGCGGCTGCAACTTGAGCGCGTGCCGCCTCCATCTTCGTCTTGACATGGCGTCCTTCGAGGTGGCGCGACGAGGGATTGCCGAATAGTTCGTTCAGAAAAGGAACGATAGCGTCGCGGACCTCCGGGCGGATGGGGGTCGTTGCGTTGTAGTCGAGATATATGCGAGGCATCGGTCTCACCGTTTCATCTTCTTAGTGGCACTATAGCGACCAGTAGAGTTTTGTCAACCTAATTTTTTTAAGAAAGATCGAAAATTTTTTAGTCGAACCTAACTTCCAGAGGCGGTGTTTTCGAGAATGCGATGGATTTCAAGCGCTTGTGTCTTGAATCGCTCGAAACGATTCCCTTCGAGGGTGGGGGCCGCGATCATCTTGATTCTCACCGGATTTACCCAACCCTGTTTCTTGTCGAAAATGCCGAAGTGAAGATGAGGTCCGTTGCTGAGACCGGTGCTTCCCACGCGACCGATAATTTGCCCCGTCTTTACCGTTTGTCCGACTTTGACGCCGATGGCCGAGAGGTGGAGGTAGTAGGTGAGGGTGCCGTCGAGGTGCCTGATAACTATCTTTTTTCCGGATGCCCCATCCGGTGCCGCGAAGGTAACGGTCCCTGTCGTTACCGCATAGACGGGATCGCCGATGGCGCCGGCATAATCAACGCCGTTATGCATCTGGCGGCGGCCGGTGAGCGGGTGAATGCGGATTCCAAACGGCGAGGTGACCCGGATTCGGTCCACCGGCAGGCGCATGCCCGTCGAGGCAAGCGCTTTTCCTTCTACGGTGTAGTGGGCGTTGAAGGCCGAGTCGGGGTTGGGATCTTCATACCAGAACGCCTCGCGAAAGCCGGAAACTTTCCCGCGATAGGCCGCATAGAGCACCTTCCCGCCGGGGAGGCGGTTCCCGCGGTAAAATTCTTCGGCAACAAGGATACGATATTCGTCGCCGTTGCGGGCATCGGTCGAGAAGGAAATCATCCCTTCGAGCGCGTTGTTGACTGCTTGCCGTATCCAAGTAGTAACATCGGCGCGCTTGGCGAGCGAGGCATTGAGCGTCCCTTCGAGGGTGCCGCTGATAATGCGATACCGCGTTTCGGTGGGGAGACGGGTGTAAGAATAGGCGAGAGTGCCGGTTGTCCGATCGCGGGTGAGGGTATGGAAGGTGGCGAAATTGGGGCTGTAGATGAACTCTTCGACCATCTTGCGATCGGGAGAGAACTTTATCCGAAGCGACTCGCCGGCGTATATCTTGGAGAAGTCAATGTGGTCGCGGATGGCGTTGGTTATCTCAAGCGCCATAGCGAGGGTGACGCCGCTGATGGCCATGAGCGATTCCTCGAAGCCCTTGTAAGGAAGGATCCAGCCTTCCGCATAATCGGAGGAGGCTTTTTCTCCGGGATTGAGGGTGGCGTAACCGAGGGAGGGTGCGTCGGGATTGGGACACCATTCTTTTTCGCGCTCTTCTTCGGGAGCGGTTCCTCTCTTGGCAAGGAGATAAAAGACACCACCGGCACATACGACGAAAATGCCAAAAACGAGCGCGAGAGTGCGAAGGTGTGATTTTCTTTGGAGAAACGGAGGGGCGGGAAATGGGGGCTGCGAAAACACCATACATGCCTCATTTCGTTGGCGCGACCTTACCCGAAAGGGATATTCTTGTCAACCTAGGGGCCGTCTTTTATGCCCCAAACTCACCCCAAACGCGCAAACGCACATTTACTGTCTCTTTACCCGCCAAGGAGGAGTGCTGTCTGATAGACGACAACGGCCGCGAGATAGGCGAGGAGCGTCATGCCGAGATACTGCGTCGTCGCCCATTTCCAACTGCCGGTTTCGGCCCGCACCGTCGCAAAAGTGGCGATACACGGAGGAGAGAAGAGAATGAAGAGGAGGAAGGCGAGCGCCGCGGCAGGGGGATAGGTTTCGCGCAGTTTTTCCGAGAGTCCCGAGCCGATGATGCCGCTTCCCTCTTGGCGAAAAAGTATCGCCGATTGCGAAACGAACATCTCCTTGGCGGCAAGCGAGGCAAGTGCCGCGTCGGCGACGCGCCAGTCTCCCCCCATGAGAGAAAAGGCCGGCTCGAGGGTGCCTCCGATGCGGCCGAGGATCGTTTGACGCGCCTGTTCGTCGGGAGTGCCTTGGCTTTTTGGCCACGCGGAGAGGAGGCCGAGGATGATGCTCGCGATGAGTATTGTAGTGCCCGCCTTCTCGAGGAAGTGACGTCCCCGCTCCCAAGTCGAGCGAAGGAGATCGCGTGGGGCAGGAAGGAGGTAGGGGGGCAAGGAGGTCTCACATCCGCAACTTTCTCCCGGTAGCAGCGTGCGGCGGAGTATGCGGGCCAGTAAGATTGCCGTGAGGGTGCCGATGAGATAGACGGCGAACATCGCCGCCGCTTGCCATGCGAAGGGGAAGAAGGCCGAGACGATGAGGAGATAGACCGGCAGCCTCCCGGAACAACTGAGGAAAGGAAGCACCATAATAGAGGCTATTCGCTCGCGGCGGTCTTTGATGAGTCGTGTCGCCATGACTGCCGGCACCGAACAGCCGAATCCGAGCGCGAGCGGAATGAAGCATCCGCCCGAAAGCCCGAGCCGACGCATGATGTGGTCGAGCAACCTCGCCCCGCGCGCCAGATAGCCGCTTTGCTCGAGAAAGGCCATGCCGAGGAAGAGAATAAAGAGGTTCGGTGTGTAGGCGAGCACTCCACCGACGCCGGCAATGGCACTCGTCACGACGGTGTGCGAGATCGAGTCGTTTCCCCACGGCCACGCAGCGCTGACCAACCCGTTCAGGAGCGAGAAAAGGTGTTCGAGAAGAATAGCGAGCGGTCCTCCGATCGCAAACACCAGTTGGAGAAAGAGATAAAGAACGGCGGCAAAGAGTAAGATGCCGCGCCGAGGGTGGAGCGCCCACCGGTCTATTCGTTCCGAGATGCTCGGTGTTGCGGTGACTCCGTTATCCCAAAAAAGCACTGCCCGCCTCTGATTTCGTCAATATGAGACAAGTTTGCAAAAAGAAATATAGTTAGCGCTTCCTAACATGTCAAGAACTTTTTTAGGATTTCCTAAATTTTATCGTTGACACAAGTGGCGGCGCCACTATACTGGGAAAAGTCTGTTGTCGGCGGAGGTGCGACCATGACCGAGATGGTATCGGGGCTTACGGCGGTTCAAGAGGACTATCTCGAGGCGATCTACCGCCTGACACTCGATCGCAAGGTAGCGCGCAACAAGGAGATCGCTGAGTCACTTGGTGTCAAAACGGCAACGGTAACCGGTGCGGTGCAACACCTTGCCGAACTCGGTTATGTGAATTATGAAAGCCACGGGTATGTCACCTTGACCGAAAGAGGGACCCGGCTTGCAAAGGAACTGCTCGACCGTCACCGTCTCTTTTTCGAATTCTTCCAAGGGATTCTCGGCCTCGATGAAAAGGTGGCCAACGATCTTGCCTGTCGCACCGAGCACCATATCACCGGTGAGCCCTACCGGCGCTTTCGTTCGCTAGTTGCCCATTTCAAGTCGTGCACCTCGCCCGACAAGTTCCAAGGCTGAGGTATGGTAAACATTTTTGGTCCTATTCCGTCGCGGCGCCTTGGGTGGAGCCTCGGGGTCAATGTGTTACCAGAAAAGATATGCACCTACTCGTGCCGCTATTGTCAGGTGGGCGTCACGCGACGCTATGACACTGTGAGACGGGAATATGCCAATCCCGCGGCGCTTTCGG
>CALITV010000165.1 GCA_938048925.1 uncultured bacterium
CCAGCGTTCGTTATCGAAGGTGATAGTGCGCTGGCCGTCGGTTGCCCAATAGCGGCCGCTGCTTTCTGCGCAGGAACTTGTCGGCCCGGCGGCGTCCGGCGTAACAGAGGAAAGCCCTTCGAATGGCCACTCGAATGACGCGATCTTTCGAGTCGGAGTATCTTGGACGAAGCGCAGGCCGGAAAACGACCAGCACTCCGTCTCGTTGAAACACCAGCGAATCGTCTCGCTGTCGGGGCGGCTCAGGAATGGATCGCGCGCCGCCTTGAGCGCCTCCACGGTCTTGGCGTCGGGGGCGGCGGTGCTCCAGCGAGTGCCGTCGTAGCGGAGAAATTCGCCGTTGGCAGTCTCGGCATAGATGTCGTTGTAGGCACTGCCGTAGAGGTCGGTGATGGTGCGGCGCGATGCCATGAAGCGCCAAGTGGTGCCGTTCCAGTGAGCGAAGAATCGGTCGCCTGCCGCCCAGAGATCGAAAGGGGAAGCGGCAAACAGTGCCCGCACCGTTCCGGGGAGGCGCGGTCGGTTCACCGAGAAAAACTTGGTGTCCCATGAACCAATGAGTCCGTGATCGCCTGCCAGCCACAATCGTCCCGCCGTGCCGCTTGCGCTCCGGAGCGATCCCTGCGCGGCGATCGGTTGACGGAGCCACTCTCCGTCGAGGCGCCGCCAGAGTGTTCCTTGGGAATCGGCGACGAAGATTCGTTGGTCGCCGAGCAGGCCGACCATCGTGTAGTCAACGGCCGTTTGTGGCGGTGTGACGGTACTCCACAGATTGCCGTCGTAGTGAAGAACCGCCCCCGCGTCACCGACCGCCCACATCTCTCCCGAGGGGAGCATGGCCATATCGCGGACGACAACATGGGTCATCGTCGAGGCGATATTCGCGTGGTCATAGGAGAGAAGTCCCTGCTCTCCGCCCACCCAGACCGATCCGGGAGCGACGGCCTGTACCGTATAGACCTTCCACGGTAGTTCCGATTTCGTGGTCCATGTTTCCCCGTTCCAGTGGAGGACGATCTCGCGGCCGGCAGCCCAGATGTCGTTCGGGCCGGTGCCGTGGATCGCATAGAGCGCCTTGCGGTTCTCGCTCCAGTAAATCGGCATGCCGTTCTCGTCAACGCCCTTGTTGCAAGAAAGGATACCGTCTCGGAAAAACAGCAGACATCCGTCGGTCGCCACCGCCCAGACATGATCGGCATCGGCGGCGTAGATCGCCCGTATGTTTCCTCCTTGCCGCAACTGGTAGGGTATCCGTTCCCACGACACGCCGTTGTAGAAGAGAACCACCGCGTCGCCGACCGCCCAGACATGGGTCTCGTCGAGCGCATAGATATCGTTGAGCGTATCGCCCTGTGGGTAGGGATGTTCCCAGCACCATCCCTCGTCGCAGATGGGGTGGCCGCAGACATTCGGCGTTCCGCCGCCCCCGCAGGTGTCGGGAGGGGTGCACTCCCCGCACGAAATCGCAGGACCGTTATCGAATCTTACGGTTCCGCAATGTGCCCCGACAAAAGCACAGGTGTTTGGCTCGGGGCTCGGATACCCCTCGCCGGGGAACTCCTCCTGCGGGACGAAGACATCGGTATCGGGGAGTATCTCGTCCCCTTCGGTAAAGAGACTATCGCTATCGAGGGCATCTCCGTCGGTTAGCAGTGTGTCGGTTCCCAAGCCGGTGTCGCCGTCGGGCTCGTCGTCAGGGGGTGCGGGGTTTCCCGGGGCACAGGAGACAAAGAAAAAGGCGGCGATCCATAGCGGAGAAAACGAAGGCGCCCAGCGCATGGTAGATCCTCGCGCACAGTTGTTCCTAAGACATCGTAAGGTTATGAAAAAAAACGAGAGAAGTCAACGAATAGAGGACAGCCTCTCCACCAAACGCTGACACTCGAGTTCATAAAAGAATCGTAAATTCTTGACTGCTTTCTGTCTTTTTATATCGTTTGATTGTTGTTGACGGTGCATTTCGAGGTCTCGTTGCCCATACGATTTGTTACGGCTCTGTGCGTTTTCGCACTCTTTTCGGCTACGCTTTCCGCGTCGCCGACCCGCGAGTTCATCGGTTCGTCGGAAGGGACCAACCCCTTCAGCAGTCGTGCCGTTGCGCAGGGGCCCGAAACGGCCTACTTCAATCCGGCGCTTTTGCTCGAGGTGAAGCGTTCGTTTACCTTTTCGTTCTCTTATCTCTACCAAGGCCTCGATGTGTCGCTCTTCGAACGACCAGCGGGGGCCGATGTGCTCGGTGACATGAATGCCAACGGTGGCTTTGGGTCGGGCATCTATGCAGGGCGCGTTGTTCGTGATGGAAAGCCGGCTCGGCCGATACCCTTCAAGCCCCAGCCGACCGCAGAACTGAATTCCCGCGGATCCGACAGCCCGGTTACCCACTCTTACTATGCGACGGTGGGGGTTGCGGCGTCGCTCATCGAGGAGTGGCTTTCGTTTGGTCTTTCGCTCATCATGCCGGTCACCGAACTACAGGGACAACGGTCGTTTTTCCCCGACGAGCGCGAGGCGAACTTCTCGAATGCGCTTCACTTTGAACTTTATGAGGACCGCCTGCAAGGTTTCTCGATAACGTTGGGGCTCGGAGGACGCCTCTACTGGGAATGGCTCACGGCGGGCGTCGGCGTGTCGCTCATCAACAGCACGGTGATTCACGCCGAGGCCTACATCCCCGATGCGGCGCGCAACGAGAAGGATGTGCTTGCCCGTTCCTCGATCGGTCTGCGCGCTATGCCGCACTTCGCTCTTGCGGCCCGTCTGTGGGAGAAGCTGCGCGTCTCGGCAATCCTTCACCTTTCTTCGCACAACGAGATAGACTCGACCATAGACATGAATTTTTGGCGGATGCAGGGGACGATGGAGCGGTCGGTCGGCGAGAGCGCTTTCTCTATCGTTCATGCCTACACTCCGCTGACTTTTTCGATCGCTTTTGCGCTGGGCAGGTTCGACCTCGGTAAGGGCTTCGGGCTTACTGCGGCGCTCACCGGCGCCTATGAGCGCTGGAGTGCCTATGTAAACCGCCAGAATGCCCGGCCGCAGGACAACTGGTACTGGGACTATGACCTCGAGACGATCTATGACCAAGGCACACCGAACGAGACGACGGTGTACGGGGGGATCGTCAAAGAGACGGTCTCGAAATTCGCGTGGCGCGACACGTTCAAGGGATCACTCGGCGTCGCCATGGATCGCGGGCCGAACCGGTGGGGGCTCGATATCGCCTTCACGCCGAGTCCGGTACCAGAACAGGATGGACGCACCAACTATGTGGACAATCATCGGCTCTCGTTCGGCGGCGGCTACACACGCCTCTGGCAGATAGGCGGGTATGCTTTCGAGACGGGTATCGGCGCGCAGGTGCACTATCTGTTCGATCGCACCGAGCGAAAGGGAACGGGGGTGCCGGCGACGGCAAAATCTCCCGAGAGCGGTACCGGAAAAGGGGGAGGCGTCATTGACGAGTTCCCCGAAGCGGTGAGCGATTATGACGGATCGCCGCTTGCCGAGTCGGACGGGTTTCAGAGCAACAACCCCGGCTATCCCGGCTACCGGAGCGGCGGAGTGCTCGTCGGGGCGGGGGTGTGGCTCACCTTCTATTTCGACCGCCGGACAGAAGAAACGACCGAAAACAGCGATAAGGAGAAAAGACCATGAAGAATCTTCGCGTAATCTGGTGCGGCATTCTGGTTTTTTTCCTCGTTTCGTGCGGAGAAGAATCATCGGGGCCGAAGCCGGACACCAGCGGCGCCACCGATGAAACCGCGGTGAGCGATGAAACGGAAACCTCAGATAATGCACCAGCGGTTGACGAAGAGACTACCGACAATACGGTTATTGACGAAGATACCAGCAATGAGAGCGGCATGAACGATCTCGAGACAACGGCCGACGGGGATAGCAGTGTTTCCGATGAAATGATCTCCGACACCGACGAAGAACTTTCCGACGAGGATTCTGGCGATCCCGACTGTCAGCCGGGCGCTTATCCCAATACTTGTGGTGTCTGGGCACAAAAGATGATATTCACCGCGACGGCGAAGGTCGCCGGATTCGACGCCGCAACCGCCGAGATACGGACACTCTTTCGTCTCACGCACCGTCAGCAGGGTGCCCATATCTGGGCCGATTCGAAGATATGCCACATCATCGTCGAGAACAAAACGCCGCTCAACCCGATCAATATCCTCATGCCGCAGTCGTTTGCCGATGCGCTTATTATGCTTCACAAGGAGGCCGACATAGACCTCGACGGAAACTATTACCAACCGCCCTACTGGGAACTGCGCTCGGTTGATCAAGACTCGATCGGCCCCGATCCTGCACAGTATGTTCTCCCGATCGATCCGACCGATCCTCGTGTCGAGGATTGGGATAACGACAGTGAACCGGGGTTGCGGGTCAATGTCAACGCCGGATTTTCGAGCGGCGTCACCCATATCGTCGAGAAATCGTCTTCGGAACTTTGGGGGCGAGTAGAGGGTTTCGGCGATGAGATGATTATCGGTGGAACCGTCTATTGGACCGACGAACAGAAGGTTATCAAGACCGACAATGTGCTTTTCAAGGGCGGCGCTCAGAATGTCATAGACGAGACAAGAACCAATGCGTGGCGTCAGGTTCGGATCCCGGCGGCATGGACCTGTGCCGATGTTATTGCGAATGGCGGGAGTCTTTTCGCCGATTTCTAGGGAAATTCTCGCTAGGTGACTTTCACCCGATCGCGGAAGGCGTTTTCTATGGTCTTGCGGTCGAGATACTCTATCTTTGCGTTGGTCGGCAGTCCGCGGGCGATACGACTCACGACGACACCGGTCGGGGCGAGCAGTTCGCGCAGGTAGTGAACAGTCGCCTCGCCTTCGATCGTAGCGGGAAGCGCAAGGATGACCTCTTCGATACCCCCGTTTCCTACCCGGCGGAGTAACTGTGCGCCGGAGAGATCCTCCGGCAGTGTCCCTTCGAGCGGCGCGATAAGCCCGCCGAGGATATGGAAACTGCCGCCGAACTCGCCGGTTCTCACGATGCCGAGAAGATCCGAGTATCCCTCGACGACACAGATGGTCCGCTGATCGCGGGCGCAGTTGACACAAGGTTCCTCCTTTCGGGTAAACCAGCCGCAGGTGGGACAGAGAAGGCTTTCGGCGAGCACCGCCTGTATCTCGGTTATCGTCTCGTGAAGAGCGGGGTCTTGTAACAGCGCAAAGGCGATCCGTTCGGCGCTCCTCT
>CALITV010000166.1 GCA_938048925.1 uncultured bacterium
CATTTGTTTTCGCCGCGGGGTTGTCCTCCTCCGTAACGGCATCCTCCGGGACAGGCAGATATCTCGACGAAACGAATGTCTGGCAGATGGGGTAGGTGTTCGGTAAGGAAGCGTCGTGCAGCACCGAGCCCCGAAATAATCGCGTAGTTGAAAGGGTGATCACCGTTCTGATGAACGATGCGACATCCTGGGAACAGCAGAGACTTGACCACAGGGGCGGCCGTGGGAGGCACAAGGCGGTTGGCGACCCGCGCTGCGATGTCGCCCGTTATGCCGGTAAGGTAGGCATCTGGCTCTCCGGCGCCGACTTCTCGGTCCCAACGGACCGGCAGTGTTTCTGCAGGATCGAGATGCAAGGTGTCGAGGAGCACAAGAAGGTCGCGCGTGGTGAGCACCGCTGAAAACGAACTATCCGGTTCAGATGACTCGGTGGTAGCGTCGCGGGCGGCAAGGCAAGGGGTTGCTAGGACAGTGAAAAATGATTCGGGGGTGAATCCGGTGGCTGTTGCATAGGAAGATGCAAGTATCTGTTTCTGCCGGACGAATGGCGGTATTGCGCCTGAGAGAAGGACGGTATGCGAGGGAAGGTGGCTTTCGATAAACCGGATAGCGGCAGGACAAAATGAAAGAATGATCGGCTTGTCGGATGAATTTTGGGTAATTTCCTGTACGGTCTCGGTTATCCATGCCTCCCATCCATCGTGCGTATCAAAGATCCGGTCAAAACCGGCGATACGGAGCACCCCAGCGATGCGTCCGACGGCTTCATCGAGATTGCGCGACCGTGCAATGGCCGGAATAACCGCCGGCTCAAACGAGAGGACGACGATTCGTTCCGGGTCGCGGAGCGCCATAAGAAGCGGCTCGAATACTAGGTTGTCGGCCAGTGCTCCGGTGGGACAGAGACGGACACATTGACCGCAACGAACACAAGAAGTTTCGCTCATCCGCGCGCTGAAGGAAGTGTCAACGGTTATCGTGGCGCCGCGAAAGGCAAAATCGTAGACGGCGATTGATTGTATCTCATCGCAGAAATGTACACATCTCCCGCAGAGGACACATTTGGCAGAATCACGCAGAAACCCCGGGGCTGTTTTGTCAATGCCCGCCTCACGGCGTATGGTTCCAAATCGTCTGCTAGTGAGGCCCAGATCGGCCGCCAAGCAACGGATCTCGCAACTGGTGCTGTGGGAGCAATAGAGACAGTCATCGGCATGGTGGGCGAGCAAAAGTTCGAGATTGGTGCGGCGTGCTTCGAGGACGCGAGGTGAATGGGTAAGTATGGTCATGCCGTCGCTTACTACTGTGCTACAGGCGGGAACAAGGCGATCGTAACCGGAAACTTCGACAACACAGAGGCGACAGGAACCGACCGGCTCGAGTCCTTCGATATGGCAGAGCGTTGGCAGAGATATCCCACTTCGACGGGTAACGCTTAAGAGCGTTTCTCCATCGGGGGCTTCGATTTGCCGTCCGTTAAGCGTAATGTGAGCCATAACCGTTCTCAAGTCAATGTGCGGTTGGTTCCAGCATGGCGGGCAAAATAAGCAGCCTTTTCGAGAAATACGGTAATATCTATCTCCTCGAGAAAGATGTTGGGGGGAAGATGGAGGGGAGTCGGTGTAAAATTCAAAATAGACCGAACGCCAGCATCTATGAGTAAGTCGGCGGTTTCACGAGCCGCCGTTCCGGGAACAGTCAGAATGCCCACCGTTATGTGATCTCGTGAAACGATGGGTGCTATTTGGGCGACGGGATAACAGCGGACACCGGCGATGACACGGTCTGTTTTTTCGGGGTCAATGTCGAAGGCGGCAGTTATCTGGAGGTTGGGACGCTTCCCTTTGAAATAGGCGAGAATGGCTTTTCCGAGATTGCCGACGCCGACAAGGCAGGTCTTCGTCGTTTGTTTTTCATCAAGGACCTCTCCGATGGCGGTAATAAGTTCGGATACGGCGTATCCTTTACGGGGGTTTCCCGATGTCCCGATGTTCATAATGTCACGACGCACTTGTGCCGGCGAGTTGTTAGTAAGCCGTGCGAGATCGTGCGAGTATATGTGGGTTCTTCCGTTCTTCTCCTCCTCAATGAGCAAGCGGCGGTAGATACTGAGGCGCTCAATGGTACGCTCAGGTATGAGTTCCATGATCACTTTCTCCCTTTGTTGTCATATCATCGGAAATCTGACCCCGTTCGAGGACGACTTGAAAAGTGCTTCCCTTCCCGGGGATACTTTCGAGCAATGATATCGTACCGCGATAAAAATGCACTATTTTCCAAACGATCGAGAGACCAAGTCCGCTCCCCGTAATGGGCCCCGTTTCTTTGGTCCTTATTCGGGAAAACTCTTTGAAGAGACGACTCCGATGTTCCGGTGCAATACCGATACCGGTGTCGCGAACGGTGAAGGTTATCATTTTCTCGTCTGCAGTAATGGTTACCGTGACTGACCCACCATGTCGATTGTATTTGACTGCATTTGAAAGGAGGTTGTTGAATATGATTTCTAATTCGGTGGAGTCGGCGTTCATTGTTGCCTGTTCGTCTCCTTCGAGGTAGAGAGATATCTTGCGTTTTTTGGCTTCGACAGCAATAGTTTCGAGGCACCGGCGCGCTATTTCGAAGGGGCGTGTACAAGAGAGAGTGCGTTTTTTTTCTCCTGATTCGATGCGGGTCAGGTCGAGAAGGTCGTAGATTAGTTTTTGCATGCCATCGAGACGTTCGATAGCACGCGCGATAATGGCATCATATGCCGATATGTTTTCTCCGGCAGCATGGGTCTGCAGAAGTTGAAGATACCCGTTCACTGCAGCAATAGGGGCCTTGAGTTCGTGGGAGAGCACCGAAAGAAACTGGAAGCGCACCTTCTTTTTCTCGGCAGAAAAGCGCCGGGTAATCTTGGTCAGTATGGAGTGTTTTGCGGCCTTATAAACCGCCGTACGTAACTCTTCTGGGGAGAAAGGTTTGGTAAGAAAGTCATAAGCACCACGCCGTGTGGCGGTAACCGCGGTTTCGAGCGACGCGAATGCCGTAATGATGATGGTAAGGATTTCGCGGTCGCTTTGGGCTATACTTTCCAGTAGTTCGATACCGCTCATGCCGGGAAGTTTGTTGTCGAGCAGCAGGATGTCATAGTCATGTTGCTGTAAGAGCGCGAGAGCATCCTCTCCGTCGCGTGCGGTCACAACCTCTAGCAGGTAGTCATCTTCGAGATAGGGAAGACGAACGATGAGATTGCGCAGAGCACGTTTGCATCCCTCGCGGATTCCCTCTTCGTCGTCAACGACAAGTATGCGAACAGTTTCCATCCTATTCTTCCCTCAGCAGGCGGCGTACTTCACGCAGTAGTTGGTCATGCCGTATCCCTTTGTCCATGATGATGTCGGCCTTCGACCACGCTTGTTCACTTGGTCCCACAGCGTCGAAACGGATCCCCGTTTCGCTCGTCACCGCCGTGACAATGATAATGGGAACATCGGGATACCTCTTTTTGAGACGATATGCCAGTACGAAGCCGCTGTCGTGGTGTTCCATCATAAGATCAAGGATTGCGAGGTGGGGGCGCAGGCTCTCGAGCATCCTTTCTGCTTCTTCTTGGTTTTGTGCCGTTTTTACGGTGTAGCCGTTTCGTTCGAGCACGAAGGCGACTTGAGTGAGAAAATCAAGATCGTCATCAACGACGAGAATGGTTTTCTTTTCGTCATTCATTTTTTGTTTCTCCTTTTCTTTTTTGTTCGTTTCTCGTCTGTTCTTTCCGACGACGGGGCAGGGTCACCGTGAAAGTGCTTCCGGTAGGTCCGCGCGCCGGATCGTGGTTTGAGGTTACTTCTATTTTGCCATAGTGCATTTTGACAATACCGTAACTCACCGATAGGCCAAGACCGGATCCTTTGCCGAGCGGTTTTGTTGTGAAAAAAGGTTCAAAC
>CALITV010000167.1 GCA_938048925.1 uncultured bacterium
GATCGGGGCGTATCTGGCCGCGGCCGGTGACGAGATAGGTGTCGGCAAGTTCGAGTATGGCGAAACGGTCATCGGTGTGAACGCCGAATCCGCGCACCGAGAGATCGGTGGCATAGTCGGCAATATGCGTCCTAAAGGAGAAAGTATAATCAATGGTCCCCGAAAGCCACATATCAACCCAGCAGGGAACCCCGAAACGAGTCAGGGTGTTGCGGAAGTCGAGATCTTTCAGCCGCGTTCTACCGCGCATAACCAGTTCTTCCCAAGTCATGTTTCCATCGAGAGAGAGAACCGGTGCGCCGCGGTCGAAAAGGATCAGCTGCTCGACGGAGAGTTTCTGCAGGTCCGCGGCGAGACTCGCCGTTATCTCGTAGATGCGAAAATCGCGCCATCGGAGACCATCGGCGCGGACCTGAGCCGCAACGCGCGGCGTCTTATCGGTGATTGTGATCTGGTAATCCGCCGTGACCGTGCCGGTCGGCGGATGGCTATCGAAGCGGCGCACGAACCGATCGAGATCGAGCGAGAGTTTTCCACCGAAATGCTTCGCGTTTTTTTCTCCGGCAAGCAAAAAACCGTCACCAGACCACGCGAGAGACTCGAGTACATACTCTGTTCCTATCGCCCGAATCGAGAAGGATCCTTTTCCGTCAAAAGGAGAATCGAGATGTGGATGGCGAAAAGAGGCATCTGGAACGGTGATTTGGTAACGACCGTTTCCTGAAATTGAAATGTTGTTCAGGTGCAACTCCCCCCCACCGAGAGCAATGCGCGCATCGAGCCGATCGAGTGCTATCTCGCCGAACGGAAACGCGGGGAGGTCGTCGAGAAAGAAGGAGCCTTCTTCCCCGAACAACCTGCTCGGCTCAAGAACCTCCACCTCGGTGCGGGATACCGAGAGACGCGAAACGAACGGCGAAAAACGGAACCATTTCTCCGGAAGGAAGGTCACCTCGACCTGCATCTCTTCCGCGACGACGCGGAACGCTCCCGACATCTCCACCGAAACGGCAGGGAATCTCAGGCAGGTAAGACCGCATACCTCGCTTTTCGCAAGAGTTATCTGAACCCCATAACGAAGATCGAGATAAGAGCGAAGAAGCGGATAGAACGAAAAGCGGGCGACAAAGAGCGATGCTAGAAACAGCAAAAGAACGATGGAAAAAAACCGTACTTTCTGCACATCACCCTACCAAAAAAATTTTGGAGCGGGCGACGGGACTTGAACCCGCGACCTCCAGCTTGGGAAGCTGGCACTCTACCACTGAGTTACACCCGCTTCGAGGCGCTCTATACCTTATTGGAAGGAGAAAGTCAACTAGAGAACAAGGAACGCACACGCGGCCGACGCTTCCCGCGGCCCTTCTCCGGCAAGCGGCTCGTCGTCATCGGAGAGCGTTCCCATCTCCTCCACGAAGAGGGCGTCCGGTTCGGGTGATTCGACGGGATCCTCGGCGACCGGCTGACGACCGGGACACTCGAACATCTCACAGGCCTTTTCGAGCGCGGCGAGCGCGTTGACCCGTCCATAACCGTACCGGAGGCTGAAACCGTTCTCGTCGTAGCGGGCGTCGCGCAGGCTCACCTTGTCGGCGGTTGTGGTGAGAATGTCGTATACATCCTGCCACGAGAGGTCGGGCGATGCCGACAGGAGAAGCCCGACGATTCCCGCCGCCAGCGGGGCAGCCGCCGAGGTGCCGCAGAAGCCGGCGGTGTAGTCGCCGGCGCTATAGCCATCGAAACCGGTGTTGTCGGTTGTCCAGACACCGTCGCGGGTCATCGAAAGATCGAACGGATCTTCGAAAGCGTCGAGGTCGGTGTCGCAACTCGGAGCCATGAGATCGAGGTCTTTCCCCCAGTCGCTATAGAGCGTCTTGCGACCCGAGGCGTTCACCGCGCCGACCGCGATGACCCACGGGTTTGCGGCGAATCCGTCGAAACTCTCGGGTGCCGAGATGTCCTCGTTGCCGTTTCCGGCGGCGAACAGAATGACGGTGCCTTTTCCATTACGCCCTTCAGAAACTGCCATAACGAAGATTTCTTTGAGCGTTTCGCTCATATCCATCGGGCCGCCGTGATCGGTGGGACCCCACGAGTTCGAGATGATGTCCACACCACGATCAAGGAGATAGGTGAAGGCATCTATCTCGGTTGTGCCGTTGATGAGGTCGGAACTGACCCGTACCGGCACTACACGACACTCGGGACAAACACCCGCTATCCCAATGCCGTTCATCCATCGGGCGCCGAGAATGCCGGCGACTGCCGTTCCATGAACATCATCCGGTCCGATCATGGGAAGATCATCGCCATCGGAAAGATCGGTTCCTTGGAGGAAAAGCCCCCTTAAATCGGCGTGCGCAATATCGAACCCATCGTCAATAATGCCGACGGTGACCCCCCGTCCCGGCTCCAGTTTCTTTTCCTCCAAGAAATTCCAAGCCGCCGCGACACGAGCGTCGTTTCCCGCTACGCCGGCTTGACCGGTGTTTTCGAGATACCATTGGTTGGGAAAGAAGGGGTCGTCGGGACGGTAAACGCGACGCTGAAACGGGCGATAGAAGTCTGACTCGACCCACCGAACACCGGGGCAGGCGGCAAGGCGTCGCGCCACCTCGAGCGATGGCGTTGGTGCTTTGAAGTGATACACGCCGTTTGTCCACCGGACCGTTTTTTCGAATCTTGCCCCCGC
>CALITV010000168.1 GCA_938048925.1 uncultured bacterium
TAGTCAAGGATCCGAAAGAGAATCTCGTCTGCAAGCGACGAGAGAATCGGTGAGGCCTCAGCGAGCGAGAGGGTGGTCATTCCGCGCGATTCAGCCCAGAGTTTCAGTTTGGTAATCTCGTGCTCGATGAAAAAGAGATCGCGTTGCTCTGTAGGCAAAAAGTGAGCGATGAGATCGTCAGTGGGACGGATGGGGGCGAAGAGTGATTGAGCGAAGGCACGGATGACATCGTCGGTAGGCACGGCCAATTCGTGGAACCCCCCCTTTTTTTGTATCAAGGAAAAAGTCCGCGTGCGGCGGTCGAGATCGTTGAAAAGGATGATGAAAAGGTTTTCTGGGTCGGGGGTGCTCACCGCCTCTTCGAAAAGCGCTGCGAGCGGCCCGGCCTTCTTATCCTTGTTTTCCTCTTCGTCCCCATCCTTTTTCGCGTTGTTTCCTTTTTTTTCTCCTCCTCGCTCTTTGGTTTTCGGAAAGATGCTCTCGGCGTAGTCGAGGAGCACGATCTTCTTGGCGCCGAAGAATCCCACCTCGCGTGTCGCTCCGAACGCGTCGCGTGCCTGCCCCGGTTCTCCGGCGTCATGAACGCTGCACTCGATTCCCGCCTCCGCGGCGGCGGCCACGATGCTCCGCTTCAGAGAAAGGAGCAGATACCGGTCCGACGAGAAGAAAACCTGCGTCCCCGTTGCGGTCGTCACATCCAGAAAGTCCTGTATGCGCGGCGGGAACGAGGAAGATTGGGTCATCAGCCGACCACATTGAGCAGTTTGTCGGGGACATAGATGATTTTTTTTATCGTGCCGGAGGCGAGGAACTTTGAGAAATCCTTCGCCCGGACCGCCGCCTCCACCTCTTCCCGTGTAGCATTCACCGGCACGATGATCTTGTCGCGTACCTTGCCGTTCACCTGCACCACGATTTCTTTGGTGTCACCGACGAGCGCCGTGGGGCGGTAATCGGGGAACGGCCGGTTCGCGAGCAGTGGTTCGTCAGGGGCATAGAGCTCGTGAAGTTCTTCGGTAATGTGCGGCGCAAAGGGGTTGAGTAGTTCAACGACCGTACGGAGCGTAAAGGCGAACACCATCCGCTCCTCGTCGCTTTCTGGTTTTATCTTGTAAGCGGCGTTGACCAGTTCCATGATTGCGGCGATGGCGGTGTTGAAATGAAATCGCTCGATATCGTCACGCACCTTCTGTATCGTCTGGTGCGTCTTGCGGAAAAGGTCGGCGAGCGGACCGCCGTCGGCGGGGTCGGCACGGAAGGTGCGCAGGAGATCGAGGTTTGCGCGGACGATGTTCCAGACGCGGATGACAAAGCGGAAGGAGCCCTCGATCCCTTCCGCCGACCACTCGAGGTCTTTCTCGGGAGGTGCGGCGAAGAGGATAAAGAGACGCGCGGTATCGGCGCCGTATTTCTCGACCATCTTGTCGGGGTCTATGACATTCTTCTTCGATTTGGACATTTTCTCGATGCGGCCGACGGTCACAGGGGATCCGTCTTTCGTGCTGAAGGGCTTTCCGTCACGCCACTTGACCTCTTCGGGAAAAAGGTATTCATCGCCAGCGCGGTAGGACTCCATGCACACCATCCCTTGGGTAAGGAGATTTTTGACTGGTTCGCGAAAAGGCACATGACCGAGATCGGCGAGCACCTTGGTGAAGAAACGAGTGTAGAGGAGATGCATGACGGCGTGCTCGACGCCGCCAATATACTGGTCCACCGGCATCGCATGGGCGACCTTGGCTTTATCGAACGGCGCTTTGTCGTTGTGCGGGTCGCAGTAGCGCATGTGGTACCACGACGACTCGACGAAGGTGTCCATCGTGTCAGTCTCGCGCCGCGCCTTTCCTCCGCAGGAGGGGCAGGTCGTCTCGAGGAACGAGGGCATCTCCTTGAGCGGCGAGTTGACGCCCGAGAATCTGACATTCTCCGGCAAGACGACCGGCAGATCGCTCTTTCTCACCGGCACCACGCCGCACTTTTCACAGATGACCATCGGGATGGGGCATCCCCAGTAGCGCTGGCGTGAGATGCCCCAGTCGCGGAGACGGTAGTTGACGCCGATCCGTCCTTTGCCGTGGGCGATGAGCCATTCCGAGACCTTTTTCTTTCCCTCTTCGGACGGCAGCCCCGTGAACTCACCCGAGTTTACCATTATGCCTGGTTCGGTATATGCCGCGGTGAGCGGCGAAGCCAGATTGCCGTCAACTGGCTCGATCACGATTTTTATTGGCAGGTTGTATTTGCGAGCGAATTCGAAGTCGCGCTGGTCATGCGCCGGGACCGCCATGATGACGCCGGTGCCGTAGTGGGCGAGGACGAAGTTGGCGAGGTAGAGCGGCACCTTTTCGCCGGTGACCGGATGGATGAGGTATCTGCCGGTGAAAACCCCTTTCTTTTCGTAATCCTCGTCGCGTATGTTGGCAGCATGAAGGGCACGGACCTCCTCGATGAAGGCGCTCACGGCCGCGCGGTCGTGCGTCGCAGCGAGGATTTCTTCGACCAGCGGGTGCTCGACCGCCATCGAGGCGAAGGTGACCCCCATGAGGGTGTCGGGCCGTGTCGTGAACACCGTGAGTTTTCTACCGTCTTCGGTGGTGAAATCAATATAGGTTCCCTCGCTCCGGCCGATCCAGTTGCGCTGCATTTCTTTGACATGATCAGGCCAGCCGGGAAGACGATCGAGATCATTGAGCAGTTCGTCGGCGTAGGCGGTTATCTTGAAGAACCACTGATCTATCTTTCTCTTGGTCACGGTCGAGTCGCAGCGCCAACAGCGTCCCTCTTCGACCTGCTCGTTGGCGAGCACCGTGGCGCATTTTTCGCACCAGTTGACCTCCGATTCTTTCTTATAGACGAGTCCTTTTTCCCACATCTCGATGAAGAACAGTTGCTCCCAGCGGTAGTACTCGGGACGACAGGTGGCTATCTCGCGATTCCAGTCGTAGGAGAATCCGAGTTTCTTGAGTTGCGACTTCATGTGCTCAATGTTTTTGTAGGTCCACACTGCAGGCGCGGTCATGTGCTCTATCGCGGCGTTTTCTGCCGGCAAGCCGAAAGCGTCCCATCCGATCGGGTGGAGAACATCGAAGCCGCGACGAACATAGTAGCGGGCCACCACATCGCCGATCGAGTAATTGCGGACATGGCCCATGTGAATGCGCCCCGACGGGTAGGGAAACATCTCGAGCATATAGTACTTGGGGCGGCCGCTCGACATACCGCGGTAAGAGAACGCCTCGTGTTCTTCCCATCGTTTCTGCCACTTTGCCTCGATCTCGGAATGTCGGTATTCCATAGAGCCTCCTTGCGATGATCAGGCGTCGAACCGCCCGGCGACAATTTGTTCGATACGCTTTTTGAGAACGGTCTTCGATTTATCATAGATGTCCTGCAACTTCTCCTTTTCGCGCGTTCCCCACGGCAGCGTCTGGTCGAGCGACCGGGTAAGGAGGTCGAGCGCTTTTTTCTCGCGTCCCTTCACGATGCTCATTTCGGCGAGAAGAAGCACGAGATAGTTGTGGTAGATTGGGCGGCCGGGCCACAGGACCGTTTCACGGTCGAGTAAATAGGTGACGCTGACGATGGCGCGGGAGATGTCGCCTTGGTAATAGGCCATCTCGGCCGCGAACAACAACCCGGGAAAGTAGGTGCGGTCGCATTCGAGGAGTCCGTCACGGAGCGCCAAGGTCTTTTGCGTGTTGCCGGCGCGCCGGAAGGCCTCGGCTTTAAGATAGAGGAGCGGCGGAGAACATTTCTGTTGGTCCATTCCTTGCTCCATCTTTTCGAGCGCCTCGGCGACGGTGGCGGCCGTGTCGGCGTTCAAACGGTCGTATTCGGCACGGAATGCCGTCCAAAAAGAAGTAGCGAGACTTTCCCCTTTTTCGGCGACCGCATCCGCTTCTCTGAATAGAAGGTACCGATTGTAGAGATCGTACAGCCGCTCCCGCGCCTCGCGTCGGTCACGATTCTCGCTCAGCAGCGCCGCCGCTCGTGCGACGAGACCCGCCTGCAGGAAGCGATCAATGACCG
>CALITV010000169.1 GCA_938048925.1 uncultured bacterium
ACACGGTGGTCGGGTGGTACCAATCGCTCTACGAGCACGACCGCCAGCAGGTAAACCGATTTCTCGGTCTTCGGTGGGGTGAGAGCCCCGCGTGGGCGCTCATCCGTCTTGCTTTTGGGAGTATCGCTCAGTTTGCGCTCACGACGATGCAGGATGTTCTCGGTAGGGGATCCGAGGCACGCTACAATGTCCCCGGCACCGTTGGGCCCCACAATTGGACCTACCGCTTCACCCCCGACGATTTTCGTGACGAGACGGCGTGGGGGCTCGCCGAACTCTCGTGGCTCTACAACCGGAACAGCGAGAAAAAGTAGATTCTCTGGACAGGTTAGCGCCCCAATATCCGTAAACCGTATTTCGGGACCGATACCTTCAGCGTCCCGTTCGCGCCGACGGTGATGGTGCCCGATCCGTTGGGGGCGCGGTCGGTGAGTTCGGTGCTAGGGGGAAAGGAAGTTTGCATGTCGTTCCCCGCAAAGGAGGTTTCCGATGTTTTCGCGGGATGAGTGTTCAGGACAACGAGTACCGTATTCCCTTTGTAGGTGCGCTCGAAGGCAAGTATCCCAGCGTCCGATTCGTCGCCGGTGTGGTCGGTTGACCAGCGGATCACAAGGTCGCCGCGCCGCAGCGGTTCGAGTTGTTTGCGGATCGCGGTGAGGGCCGCGATGTGGCGGAAAGTCGCATTTTGAGTGTCATAGCCGGAGGTGGCAAGATTCTCGCGATTTGCCGGGTCATTGCCGCCGCGGAAGTTTTGTTCGGTACCGTAGTAGATGCAGGGAATTCCGTCCATGGTAAGAAGGAGGGAAAGTGCGTTACGAAGCGCTCCTTCGTCGGGTTTGTCGTAGAGAAAGCGCGGTAGATCGTGGTTGTCCATGAAGTTGACGAGCAGTTGCTGAGGTGACAGTGGCTTACCGTCGGCGTCGGTGACCCCTGAGACTGTTCCGTAGTTGGTCTTACGAGCATGGAAGAGATTTTCGAAGTTGCGCGTCGGCCCGCCCCATTTGAAAATGGCGTCGAACACCTGAAACTTTTGCGAAAAGTAGAAGACCGAGTCCATCTCGTTGTTCTTGGTGAAACTGCCGATGAGTTCGTCGTCGCCGTCGAAGGCCTCGCCGAAGATGAAAAACTTCTCCTTGCCGATACTTTTGGCAAATGAACGAATGGCGGGGGTAAAGACCTGCCAGAATTCATGTTCGACATGTTTTATGGTATCTATACGAAACCCGTCGAAATCGGCGGCTGCGATCCAGTACTGGTAAACGCGGATGAGCGCTGCGCGGACATCGTCGCGGGTGGTGTCGAGGTCTTTGAGGCCGCCGGGAAAATCACCTTTGACCACTTGGTAGGGGCTGTCCCATGTGACGATACGCCCGCGGCGGTTATACCAGTTCTCGTTCTGGAACTCAAGGGGCAGCGGTGGAACGCGGTTTATGTCGGGCATGGAAATCCAACGGATCGGCGCAAGACCCGATTCACCCGCTTCGGAGAACGACATAATACCGCGTGGATCGAAATCGGGGTCCCATTCACTGTAACGCTCTATCTCCAGTTTTTGAGGGTACCCGTCGGCGCACCGGCTCATGCAGGTATCGAAGCACTGTTTGTTGGGGCATCCTTCGTTCCCCCAGCAGGCGCCGGCGCTGAAGGGGGCGTTATATTCGGGTTCACAGATGGCGTCGCCATCTTTTTCGGGGAGGCTCATAATCCGCCGACAGTAGGTGGAGCAGTCAAGGGAAGAGCCCATTACCGACTCGTCGGGGCGCCCGTTCTTGTTGATGTCGTAGTAGAAAAGTTGACCGACATGGTTCGCGACGATGTCGAGAATGACCTTGAAACCGTTTTCGTGGAGGATCTGCACCATTTCACGCAGTTTCGCAAGGTCGCCGAAGTGAGGATTCACCGAGAGATAGTCCTGCGTCCAGTAGCCGTGATAGCCGGCGATACCGGCGTCCTCTTCGACATTGCGCACCACCGGGCTTATCCAGAGGGTCGTCACGCCAAGTTCTTTCAGATACGGTATCTTGTCTATTATGCCCTGAAAATCGCCGCCGTGCCATGCGCCCAGATTGTTGAGGTTAGTGTTGTAGTCGTTGTTGATGTCGCCGTTGGCGAAACGGTCGGTAATGAGTTGGTAGATGATTTCGTCACGCCAGTCTTCCACGGTGTTGGTGATCGGCATCTCGCCGGCTACCTTGTCGGTGTCTACGCACGCAATGGTGAAGAAGATGCCGACTATGAGAAAAAAAAGCGGCCACTTTTGTTTCATCATCGGTACTCCGTGTTGAACCACCACTCGGCGCCGATGCCGAGAAAATGTTGTATCTTCCGTTCATGTCGTTTGTCTCCTTCCGGGAAGAGCGCCCGCGCATCGTCGTTGACGAAGCTCGCCGTGTAGACGAGGCGCAGTTGCGGGCGGCCGTAGGAGAGCGATTCGCCGCGGTAGATAATGGGGAAAAGGGAGAGTTTTGTAATCATCGGGAGCGTTGTGCGCGCCGTCTCGGAAGAGATGCCGTTCGGTTTCTTGATTTGGTAGGAGAGTTCCATGCCGAGCGCCGCCGATTCGAAGAGTTTGAGATGTGGACGCACTGCGACGATGAACTCCCAGCCGTCGTCGTTGTCGTACTTGTTGGGGTCGGCGTCAACGAAGTAGCG
Source organism: uncultured bacterium (assembly GCA_938048925.1). GTDB lineage: Bacteria > UBP6 > UBA1177 > UBA1177 > JAKLFG01 > CALITV01. The sequence goes on from CALITV010000169.1 coordinate 2,653, forward strand.
GGCATACGAACCGGCCGTTATTCCCATTCGCCACCATTCGGTGTTTTCGGTGAGGCCGACGAGAAACTCGCGCGCCGCGGTCGTCTTGCGGTTGATGTCGTAGCCGAAGGGCTCGCTGAGGGTGCCGTAGGCGGCAAGTCCGCCCGAGTATTTGATGAACAGGTGCGCGAAACTGTGCGGGAGAAAACCGATGAGGCCGCACTGGGCACCGACCGACCAGCCGAAATCGGCGGGATAGCGGACCTCGTCGCGTTCGGTCGCCGCGTTGATATTGTATTCACTGACGCGGGTGCCAGCCCCGATGCTCTGGATCTCGGCGAACATCTTGGTTTTCAGCGCAAACGGCGAACCTTCCCGGCGCAGGAAGTAGTGCGTTGCCTTGGCTCCCGCGATGACGCGTTGGCGATCCATCCATTCGACTGTTTCGGTGCCGAAGGTCTTGGAAGGAACTTCTCGTTTCTGCACCTGCCAATCGGTCTCGAGGCGATTGAGGCCAAAGTGGAGATCTATCTCGGTATCGGTGTAGTGAAGCCCCACCCCGGCGCCATACAGGTTGACATCGTCGAGCGGCCAGAGGTCGAAGAGGTAGATATCGTCGCCGCGGTACATGCGGCTCCCCGCCCATACGAGAAGCGGCTTATAGATGAGATGGTCGGCGCGAATGAAAAGA
>CALITV010000170.1 GCA_938048925.1 uncultured bacterium
GATCTCAACCGAGCCGTCTTCGAGCGTCGATCCGATTCTCTGAATGTTCTTTGGTATCTGATCTTCGGTGATGATGTCCTTGCGCCAGTTGTCGTCGGTCACTCCCTTATCTTTGAGCGAGGCGCGGTACATCTCTATCTCCATGTAGGTATCTACCGCATCGTCCATTATCTTCACGAGCGGGACACCTATCGTCATGAGAACCGAACGCAGTTCGGGGACCTTGTTTTTCTTGGTCGTGATGAAAACGGTGTTATCGGGGCGGTCCTCGATGAGTTTCTTCACCGCGGCCGGTGTGTTGGCACGGATGAGTTCCTCGTCGAGACCAATACGCGCGGCAAGATAGAAGTAGAGACAGCGGTTCTTCCAGTTATCATAGTCCACAATGATATCGCCCGGCTGTTTTATCTCGGCGTATTTCTCGACCATCGGCTTGGGTGTGAAAACCCAGAGCACCTTCGGTATCCAGTAGAAATTGAGATAGGCCGCAAAGGCAGTTGCGCCGATAAAAAACAGAACGATGCCGCTCCGCAAGAGCATTTTGCTCTTGAGATGAACGAGCGGCAACAGCAGAAACGCCACCAACGGCGGCACGAGCGCGTAGAGCCACGGAAGCATATCGTACACGCGGCCGAACCAATCCTGTATCCGGTGGGTCGTAATGATGTAGAGTATCTCGCGATAGTTGATGCCGGTACCGAGATCCTTTCCTGTCACCCCGATAATAAGGCAACCGAGCACTGCCGCCAGCGGGTAGAGCGAACGCTTTTCGCCGCGGAAGAATTCGATGAAAGGAATTGCAGTGATGACGGCGAAGAAAGGAATGGCGGGAAAAACATAATGCGGAAACTTTGTCGCCGACAGCGTAAAGAACAGAAACACGAAAAAGAAGGAGAGAACAAAAAATCCCTCTTCGCTCCGGTGTTCTTTCCGCGTTCCGGCCAAGATGAGCGCCGGGATGAAAAGCCCGAACCATGGAAAAGCGCCGATCGCCATCTGCCAGATGTAGAACTCGAAGGGGCCATCGGGTTTGTCAATGAGCCCCTCCATGCGGCCGAAGTGATGCTCGATGAAGAATTCACGCAAAAACGGCTTGCCGTGCTTGACACCCATATAGACATACCACCACGCCGAAACGAGCAGGAAGAGCGCGATTCCCTCGAGAAGTCGCGCCTTCTTGAGAAAACCCCCGTACTGAAGGAACACTTTTCTCATGCCGCCTTTTTCGGCGAGCACACCGTAATCGGTCGAGGCAAGCATCCACAGGAAAAATATCCCGCCCGGGAGCACGACGGCCAGCAGTCCCTTGGCGAGCATCGCAAGGCCGAAGAGGACATAGGCGATGCGGATGAGTTTTTTGTCGTCGTCTCGCATCCCGAGATAGAGCAGTGCGATGCCCCCGTAGAGGAGCGTGACGGTCGTTATGTCCCACATGAACTGCTTGGTGATGAGATAGTAGAAGGGAGTGAGCATGAGAATGATCGCCGAAACGAAGGCGCGCACATGATCGCCGCGGAAGAAACGCTTCACCGTCCAGTAAAGAAGAAGGATGCCGAGAACACCGTTGATGGCGAAGGGCAGGCGCGTCGCCCACTCGGTCGGACCGAGAACAGCGTAGAATGGGATGACCATCCAGAAACAGAGGATCGGCTTGCTCCAGAAGTTGTACTGGCCGAGGTAGATCGGATCGAGGAACCAATCCCAGATGCCGTTCTTGTTGGCGATCATCTCGATGGCGACGCGGCCGTAGTGGGTCTCCCACTGACCGAGCAGAGGGTAACTGCCGAGCAGCGGGAAGAAAAGACACGACGACAGTATTGTAAGCACGACATAGGGATGTTTTTCGGTCAGGCCGTAGAGCGCCTTCCAAAGGTTCCGCATGACCTTCTCCTTACAGAAACCCTATCGAAAAAACGAGGCCAGCATACCAGCCGAATCGGGAAAATCAACCTTATCGGGGAGACACCTTATCGCTCGGCCAGAAGATTTTTGAAGGCCTTGAATGGCCTGCCGCCGCCGTCGAAGCACCAGCGGTACCATTCGAGGAAGTTGAGGCGGAGACCATGGATAACGCCTCCCATGACGCAGAGGCCGATGTTGAGAACATGGCCGAAGATGAAGACGACGGCAGCGGGCACGAGGGTGTAGTACCACGGGCCGGCGTCCCAGATCATCGTCGTTATCATGTTGAAGTTCTGGGCGATGAGCGATCCCGAGAGGCCGAGCGCAAAGAGACGCAGATAAGAGAGGATGTCGGCGAAGAACTGGACACCGTTGTAAACGCCGAGAAATCCGCCGAGGAGGAATCTAATCGGCCGCCAAGTCCCGGCGCTCGTGAGGAAGACGACCACGAGGACACCGAAGAAGACCTTGAGCGCGACCGCGGCAGTGGTCGGGTCCGCGTCCTTCAGCGAGACCCACGCATAGAAGGCCCAAATTCCCGGCACCCACGCAAGAACCGGGATCGCCGCGAACCGTTGCCCGAGCGAGAAGAACAGACGCCCTCCTTTGAGAAGAAGCGATATGCTGATGTGGATGAGCCCGATGACGATGGAGATGGTCATCATGTTGCCGAGGACACCGGGGTGGCGGATGTCGGTGTCTATCAACGCCAGTTTCACCACCCACCCGAAGAGCGGATTGTCGGCGGCAAGGCCGTAGAATCCGCCGGTCGCGAGGCCGTAGGCGGTCGCGGCGCCGCACAGGGCAAGCGAGAGGTTGAAAAAGCGGTGGAGCGAGGGCGACGGATTCTTGACCTTACGACGAAAATAGAGAAGCAGCGCGATGAGAGTCAGGGCGTAGCCGCCGTCGCCGAATATCATCGAGTAAAAGAGTAGGAAGGCGAAGAATACCCACGAACTCGGATCCCAGTCACGGTAGGCAGGGGTGTCATAGATGCGGACAAGATCCTCGCCGAGCGCCGGCACCCCCTTGTTGCGCATGAGCGTCGGCACCCGTTCACCCGGATCGGGCTCGATCTCCTCTACCTGAACGGGAAACTCTTTTACGAGCGCGGCAAGCGACGCTTCGGACGAAGCGGGGCACCACACCTGCACAGCGAAGACGGTTCCTTCGAACAGTTTCACCGAACCCCACGCCGCGACGGCGAAATCGAACTTCGTCAGTTCGGCGAGATAGAGCCGAAACACCTCATCTTTCGCGGCCGCCATACGGTAGATTCGTTCCTTCGCCGCAGCGAGTTCCCTTTCGAGCATCGCGATGCGCCCGTTCAATGTGCGCAGATCCTCATCCATCCGTATCTCGAGACAGTCGGTAATGTGGATCGGACGGT
>CALITV010000171.1 GCA_938048925.1 uncultured bacterium
TTTTCTCGTCGCCTGCGCCGAAACGAATAGCCTGCGCGAGGCGGAGCGGCGTTCGCAGGTATTTCTCGAAGATTTTGCCGGGGAGATGTCTTCACCATGAACATCACGCATCTTACCGTTACGGCGGCCATCATTGTTCGACGCGGGAAAGTGTTCCTCGCCCGGCGGGCTGACGGCGGTCACCTGCACGGGAAATGGGAGTTCCCCGGCGGGAAGGTCGAGCCGGGAGAGACGCCGGAGGCATGCCTCGCACGGGAGTTGAAGGAAGAGTTCGGGGTGACGGCGGCGGTGGGAGAGGTATTCACCGAGGTGACGCATGCATACGGGGAAAGAGTGGTGCGGCTCATTGTCCTCCGTATCCGGCGCGTCTCGGGGCGTTTCGTCCCGACAGAACACGGCGCCATAGCGTGGGTAAGACCGGAAGACCTCTTGTCGTACGATCTCGCCCCCGCCGACATCCCGGTGGCGCGACTTCTTGTCGAGCAGAAGATTAGTCGAGTGCGCCGCCTGCCGATAAAAGATCGATGACGGCCTGATCACCGTTCTCGCGGGCGATGCGCATCGCGGTGAGCCCGTTTTTCGCTTTTCTGTTCACATCGGCCCCCTGCTCGATGAGGTAGGCGACTACCGGCGCGTGGCGGAACCGTGCGGCGAACATAAGCGGTGTGAGACCATTTTGGTTCTCGGCATCCACCGAGACGCCTTGTTCGACGAGCATGGTGACCGCTGCGAGATCGCCGTCACGTGCCGCCTGTAGGAGTTTCCGCTCCTCCGCGGCGCGGTCGTAGACGACAGACTTGAAGTCTATGGTGTTCGGTTCGGGAGATGGGGCGGTATGTTCGGAGGCGGGGACGGTGGTCGGTTTCTCGGTCGGCGACTTCGGTTTTTTCTCTTTCTCCGAAGCGGCGCGCAGTTCCTCTTCCTCTTTGATTTTCTTCAGATCGGCTTCGCGGAGGATCGCCGTTTCGTCGAGGATATAGAGCACCGCGAAGAGCGCGAGCGCGCCGAACGAAACGAGCGCTCCGGTGATTCCCGACTGTTGGAGAGCCAAGGTCACGACGACGAAGAGAGCGAGCGCCGCCCACTTGGTGTACCGAGTATGCGCCATGACGACCTCCCTGATAAGAACGGTCCGATTTTATGTGAAGCGACGACAAAAGCAAGCGATACCGGTAAAAATGGACATCCTGAGGCTCTCGCGGCATAGTGCCGGCTACAGGGAGGCGAAGGTGACTAAAACGCCGCTGCTCGTGTTTCGCATGACAACGGGGAATCGAACGGCGGTCCGGGCGCTCGTCGCGTCGCTCGAGGCGATCGGCGTTGAGCCGGGGCCGGTGCGGGTCGTCCGTGACCTGCGGGAGGTGGACGGCATTCATCCGCAAGGCTCTCCGTTATTCTTGTTTTCGGCGATGTCGTGGGATTTCTCCGAACGGGTTGCCGAGATGCGCTTTCTACGTCGCCGTTTTCCGGCGGCGCGCTTCGTTATCGGTGGGCCGCATACCTCGGCGCGGCCGCGCGAGGCGCTCGATGCGGGGTTCGATTACGCGGCGGTCGGGGAAGGGGAGGAGATGATCCGCGTCGTCTGGGATCGGGTAAGAGAGGGGCGTCCCTTCGACGATGTCGCGGGGCTCTACCGGCTCGTTGACGGCGATCTTGTCGGTACCCCCGCGTCGCCGGTGGACATCGAGCGTTTCCCGATGATGGCGCGCCGCTTCAAACTGCATGGTCCCATCGAGATAACCCGCGGTTGCGCGAGCGCCTGCCGCTACTGCCAGACCTCGTTCTTCCACGGGGTGGTCGAACGCTGGCGCAGCCACGCGGCGATCATCGCGGCGGTCGGGGAACTGGTCGCCTCCGATTTCGCCTACTACCGGTTCCTCTCGCCCAACGCGCTTGGCTGGCACAACCCCGGCAACCGAACACCGGAGGCGCTCCACGCCCTTCTCGCCGATATTCGGCAGGCGGTCGGTCCCCATCGTAAGATCATCTTCGGCACCTTCCCGGCCGAGATACGGCCCGAGTTCGTGACCCGCGAGAGCATGGCGATGATACGAAGGTACTGCGACAACCCGATCGTCGTCATCGGCGGCCAGTCGGGGAGCGACCGGATGCTCGAGCACATGCATCGCGGCCACACCGTCGCCGACATCCACCGCGCCGTCGGGCACGCGATCGTGGCCGGACTTCGGCCGATCGTTGACCTCATCTTCGGCCTGCCGGGAGAGACGCCCGACGATCTCGCCGCGACGGTGCGGATGATGGATGAACTTCTCGCCAAAGGTGCGCACATTCGCGGCCATGTCTTTATGCCGCTCCCCGGAACCCCGTGGGAGCACGAATCGCCCGGTCTCATTCCCGACGACCTCGCGCGCCGCTTCAAATTGATGACTTCGAAAGGAGCGATGTCCGGGTGTTGGGAGGAACAGTTACGGAAAAACAGGAATGTGTCGAAACGAATCGCTGAAAACCGTTGACCTTTTGTGCTGAAAAAGGTACAACAGGGTGTTCCAAACGGCCGTGAACATCTGAGGGAGAAGGCCATGCGCGCAACAGTGTTGATAATTGCGGTCCTCGTCGTCGGCCTGCTCATCGCAGCCGACACGCCCACGGCGCCAGCGGGTGGGACGAAGAAAACGCCTGCGGCGGAGACCAAAAAAGGGGAAACGGTTCCCGCCGCTTCCGTGAAAGCGGAAGCCAAGAAAGGAGATCCGAAGAAGGGAGATAGCAAGAAAGAGGAACCCAAGAAACCGGTGCTTCCGGATCCGAAGACCTATGAGGTGAAGGACGAGGTTGTTACCGACACCGCGACCAGCCTTATGTGGCAGAGAAAGGATGCCGGAAAGAGCATGACGCACAAAGAGGCGGTCGAGTACTGCGAGGCACTGAAACTCGGCGGCTATGACGACTGGCGGTTACCGAATATTGACGAACTGCGGAGCCTTGTCGTCGGCTGTCAGAGCGGCACCGACGCCTGCAATGTTCGTAGCGACTGTCTCGCATCGTCATGCTGGAGCGCCGACTGCGCCTGTCAAGCGGGCAAGGGACCCGGTGAAAATGGGTTCTACTGGCAGAGCGGCGTGTGGCAGGGAAGCGGAAAATATTTCTGGTCGGCCTCGGTGCAGAGCGACAAGAATGGCGAGAAGGCGTGGGATGTCGGGTTCAACTACGGCAATGTCTATGATTACGACCGCACCCAGAAGGCCGAGGTCCGCTGCGTGCGAAAGGGGAGATAGCCGCATCCATGGAGCGGGACACCGTGGAAGTCTCGGTCGAATTGACCACCAATCTCAATTTGAATTGACCGGCCATCTCAATTCTGACTGACCGGGTTTCTCGGACCCGTTGACCACCCTCTTCAAGACCGATCAAGCGGACAGCGATTTGAGTGTGCTTTGAAACCTCATCCGAGTCAATTTTTCTCTGAGCATGAATTGTCTCGGATTTATCTGCCTACCGTTTCTTCCCGTTGGGACGGGTGCCGGTCTTCACATCCTTCGGATTGTCTGGTTGTGGCGTGTAATCGTCGAAAGGACACAACTCCGGATGACGGTCACAATAGCATTCCATGTCCCGTGCCTTCATGAGCGGCGAAACGCTGTCCTGCCAAACAAGCCAATGAGCATCAAACTCCGCGTAGGCTTGCCGGTATTCCAGAACACCGTCTTTGTGCGGCGTCGGCAGAGAACAATAGTTCTTCTTCCTATTTAAGTTATAGTAACAGATCTGGTTTCCGCGTCCCTTCTCGACGCTCTGATCGGTCGTGAAGATGTTGGCATACAGAATCAACGATCCTCGTACATCATGAATCGCGATAGAATACATGTTCGGCTGGAGATTATCGACGCTGAATTTTTCATACACCGGGGTTTGTCCGGAAAGGTCAACCCGCATAAATCCATCAAGCATGGTGGTCGGATTGAAATAGGCGATCTTTTCATTCTCTCGATCAAGGATTAGATGTCGGATCTGCTCATCATTGCGGTTGATGATAGTGCAATCGGTCAATGTCTTTGGGCTCTTAGAAAGATCGCAGAGATATCCTTTGAAATCTGTATACAAGGCCAAGATGCTACCAACGATATTAGGGTCGTTCCCTACCCCCTCGCCCAGACTCGTCCATTTCCATTCACCGATCTTCGCGTACATCATCTTTGCGGCGTCGCCGTCTTTTTCTTCGATGTTCGCAAACGCCCATGTTTCGTTGATGACGGGGTTGT
>CALITV010000172.1 GCA_938048925.1 uncultured bacterium
CTTGAGAAGAAGCATTACCGAGGCGGCAAGAGGACCGAGGCGTCCAATAGTGTTCAAAAAGGTGACATAGCCGACACCGGTCACCATGAGCCCGAGATAGAGAAAAGCGAACAGAAGCGACGGGGTGACTACCACGGCGCGCGGGGGAAGGATACCGGTACTCGAAATGGAAAGAAAGACCGCCGATACCGCGATACCGGCACCGAATGAGACGGCATTCGCCGCAAGCGGCGGCACCCGGCGGGTTATCGGTGTATTGAGCAGGATATAGAGCGCGAAGAGCACCGCGGCGCCGACAGCATAGAAGGCTCCGCGGTTGAGACAGAAATCGCAGCCAATCATGGTGAGGGCGATGCCGCCGAGACCGGCGAGAATACCGCCGACCCGCCGCCACGAGAACGAATCTTGTCGCGCAACGAGCGCAAAGAGGTAGACAAAAAGCGGGTTGGTGCTCACGATCGTCGCCGCGGTAGCGGCATTTCCTTCACGCACCGCCCATTGGAGCAGTGACATGGCGAGGAAGGTGTTGAGCACTCCGAGGAGCGCAAGCATCGCGCCGTCGCGCCATGCTATTGCGGCGATATCGCGTAGTTTTCCTCGAAGGAACAGAATGATAAGGAGTAGGAGAAACCCGAGTGAAAAGCGGTGGAATGTGAGTTGAAACGGGTCAACGAGCCCCATCAGCGGCTTGCTGACCACCTCCATGGAACTGAAGAACACAAGGGTTATGAAAAAGTGAAGCATTGCAACTCCTTCGTCACACCGTGCTACGCTAGCCGAAACGAAGCGCTCTGGCAAGAAGGGAGCCCTTCTGCCGGTATCACCGGGAAAAAGTCACTCACAGCATACGCAGGTTCAGCCGCGGCCACTGCCCTTTACCGCAAACCACACGGTGCCGATCGCGCCGAACGCAGCAGCGGTAAAGAGGTTTACCTCCGGTGATAGTTGCCAGAGAAAGGCGCCCGCAACGGCCGAGAGCGAAACGACGGTGTCGCGGACGAGGTAGTAACTGCCGAAGGTGGTGGCCTTGTTTCCTTCAGGAGCAAGTTCCATGATGAGCGCCTTGCGAGTCGGCTCTCCGAACTCTTTGAGACCACGGATAACGAAGGCAACGATGAGGAGCGGAAGACTCCGGGCGAAATAGAGCACCACCGGGAAGAGGGTAAAGTTGAAGAAGGTGATCACCACGAGCGGTTTCTTTTCGCCCTTGTCGGCAAGATAGGCAACCGGTATGTAGATAAGGAGCGCCGTCGCCATCTCGATCGCCGTGAGAATCCCGAACTCTGTGCCGCTCACCCGCGCGCCGGCGGGGTGCTGCATCACCCAGATTGCAAGGTAAGCGTACGGTATCTGTTCGCAAAAGCGGACGAGTATGTCGGACACGAGGAGCGCCTTGAGTTTTGAGGGCATACCGGTAACAAGCATCCAAAATCCCGCGGTTGACGCGCACTGCTCTTTCCTTGATTCTTCGATGAGTGCCTGCTGGGCGACGAGCGCGAGCGCCGCAAGGAGAAAAGCAACAGTAAATGAAAGTCTGACACCCGTCGTCACGCCGTAGAGGTCTATGAGGATCCCGCCGAGCACCGGCCCAAGCGCCATCGGGATACGCCGTACGAGTGAGTGGAGCGATACCCCCATCGTCCGTTTGTTTTTGGGAAGCATCGTCGAGACGGCCTCCATCGTTGCCGGAAGCGACAACGCCGTCCACGAGATAAAAAAGAGAGAGCCGATGAACACGGCGATCCAGTAAGGGAAGGCGATCACGATGAGGAATCCTATCATCGCCGTGAGATTGAAGAGCGCAAGCGCTCGCTTGTACCCCAACCGATCGGTCAGCCATCCACCGGGGAATGAGTAAAGCGCCGAAAGGAGGTTGTCGAGGCCGTTGAGAAGCCCCGGAACGAGTGCGGAGGCGCCGAGCGCGACGAGGTAGAGCGGCAAGAACCGTTCCCCCATCTTCTCGCCGAGCCCGACGAGGATCGCCATCGTGAGGAGCCCGACCATGCTCCGCTTGAGACCGAGAAAGGCGACGATGCGTGAGAACATGGATCGTACCCCCTACTCTGAAACCGGCCTGAGACCAAGGTTTGCGAGCAGCGTGAGGTCATCGTGGGGCGAGCGCCCCCTGACGGTGAGCAGGTCGCCGGTAATCACCGAGTTGGCGCCGGCGAGGAATACGAGCGCCTGATCACCGCCGAAGACCTCGAGCCGTCCGCCGCCCACCTTGATATCTTTATCCGGCAACATGAAGCGGGCCAGCGCGATGATCTTCACCGCTTCGAAAAGGTCGAAGGGGCGCGCCGATGCGAGCGGCGTTCCGGCTATCGGCACGAGGAAGTTGAGCGGCACCGAGTCGGGATTGAGGGTGCGGATCTCCGCGAGCAGATCTACGCGGTCGTCTACCGATTCGCCGACGCCGAAGATGCCGCCGACACAGGTTTCGAGCCCCGCCGCCTGTGCGGCGCGCACCGTTGCCACCCGCTCGTCGTAGGTATGGGTCGAACAGAGATGCGGGAAGAAGCGGCGCGACACCTCGAGGTTGTGGTGATACCGCTGCAGTCCCGCCCGTTTGAGCCGCACGAGCGCATCGCCATCGAGGATCCCCAGCGATGCGCACCGCTGGAGCGGCACCTTCTCTGCCGTAAGATGGCGAAGCGTCTCTTCGACCGCGG
>CALITV010000173.1 GCA_938048925.1 uncultured bacterium
ATGAGGGGAAAGTAAACGGTCGGCGGATGATAGCCACGATCTATGAGCGCTTTGGCGACATCCATCGTCGTGACATGGTTCGGCAAATTCGTATCGTCAAACACCACCTCGTGCAGGGTGTCGTTCGCATACTTGAGATGATAGGTGTCACGAAGTTTCGCTTTGATATAGTTCGCGTTGAGGACCGCCTGCTCGGCGACTTTGGCAATGTGTTCGCGGCCGAGTTCGAGGAGATAGACGTAGGCGCGAAGCATGATACCGACATTACCGTAGAAAGATCGGACCCGTCCCATCGTCTCCGCCGGCGTCACGAATTCGTAGCGATCGCCGTTCTTGCGCACGAAAGGGGTCGGCAGGAAGTCCACGAGATGCTGCGCCACGCCGACCGGACCGGAACCGGGACCGCCGCCGCCGTGCGGCGTCGAGAAGGTCTTATGGAGGTTGAAGTGCATGACATCAATGCCCATGTCGCCGGGGCGTGCGATACCAAGGATCGCATTCAAGTTCGCGCCGTCGCCATAGACGAGAGCCCCCGCCTCGTGGCACGCCGCCGTGATGGCACAAATATCGGTCTCGAAGACACCGAGCGTATTCGGATTGGTGAGCATGAGCGCCGCCACCTCCTCGGTAAGCATCCCTTTGAGGCAGTCGAGGCACACCTTACCATCGGGGCCCGATTCGAGGACGACCGCCTCGAACCCGTTCACCGAGCAGGACGCCGGGTTGGTCCCATGCGCCGAGTCGGGGATGATAACCTTCTTACGCTTGAAGTCGCCCTTCTTCTGGAAGTATTTGCGGATCACCCCGAGACCGGTGTATTCGCCGTGAGCGCCGGCAGCGGGGTTGAGCGTCACCGCCGCAAAACCGCTCACCTCGGCGAGCATTTTCTGCAACTCGTACATCATGCGAAGTGTCCCCTGCGCATGGGTAACCGGCGTTTCGGGATGAAGGTCGGTGAATGCGGCAAGGCGCGCCAGTTTTTCGTTTATCTTGGGATTATACTTCATCGTGCAGGAACCGAGCGGATAGAAGGTGTGGTCAATACTGAAGTTGTAGGTCGAAAGGCGCGTGTAGTGGCGCACCACATCTACCTCCGAAAGTTCGGGAAGCGGCAGGTGATCACGCCGCAAATCGGCGGGGATATTTTGCTCTACACCGGTAAGATCCTCTTCAGGGAGCGAATAGGCGATCCGCCCGGGACGGCTCCGTTCGAAGATGATGTCTTCACGGAACTTGATGTCGCTGATACTGTTCGAGGTGGCTATCATGTTAACCTCCTATCACCTTCGCAAGCGTTTTAGCGAAGAGTTCGATATCGTGCGGCGTGTGAAGTTCTGTCACCGCGGTGACGAGCACATTGTCGAGTGCCGGATAGTAGCGCGACGCCGGAACACCAGCGAGCACCCCTTCGGACGCCATCCTCTCGGCGACCGTCTCGGCCTTTTGGGGAAGCAGTATGGCAAGTTCGTTGTAACCGGGGCCGCTGAAGGCGGGGCGCGCTTTGGTCGCACTCAGCGCCTTCACCAACAGGCCGCGCCGTTTGAGATTCATAAGCGCCACATTCCGGAGCCCCTCTTTCCCCATCGCGGCGAGATACATCGAGACGGCAAGTGCCATGAGCCCTTGATTGGTGCAGATGTTCGAGGTCGCCTTCTCGCGCTTGATGTGCTGTTCGCGTGCCGAGAGAGTGAGCACGAAACACTCACTCCCCTCACGGTCAACCGTTTTGCCAACGAGCCGACCGGGCATCTTGCGGACATGCTCGTTCTTGGTTGCAAAAAGACCGACGCCGGGGCCCCCGAAGTTGAGCGGCAGTCCAAGCGGCTGCCCCTCACCGACCGCCACATCGGCGCCGATGGCGCCGGGAGGGGTAATGATGCCGAGCGCTGTCGTTTCGATAACGACCGGGATAAGCCATGCCTCGACCGCTTTCGCCGCCGCCGCCACCGCCGACAGATTTTCGATCACGCCAAACCAGTTCGGATACTGGAAGAGCACCGCCGCCGTATCGGGCGTTATCTTGGCGAGTTCGCGTTCGGCGATCCGCCCTGTCTGCGGATCGGGTTCCATGAGGACTATCTCCCCCCGGAAGCCGGCGAGATAGGTCTGCACCGTCTCGCGGTAGTGCGGATGGAGTGAGGTCGCCATGACGATGCGGGTGCGCTTCTTGCGGTCGTTGCGGAGCACCATCATCACCGCTTCGGCCGCCGCTGTGGCTCCATCGTACATCGAGGCATTCGAGACATCCATGCCAAACAGATCGGCAACCATCGTCTGGTATTCGAAGATGGCGCGCAAGGTTCCCTGACTTGCCTCGGGCTGATAGGGGGTGTATGCGGTGTAAAACTCGCTCCGGAGAAGCATCTGGTCAATAAACGCGGGGCTGTAGTGCCGGTAACAGCCGCCGCCGAGAAACGACCGCATCGCCGCGCCTGAGTTTCGTTCTCCCAGCATTCGGAGATGGCTCTCTATCTCCATCTCGCTCATTGCGGGCGGCAGGTTCGGCGGTTCTTTGAGCAGGACCTCGTTCGGAATGCAGGAAAAAAGGTCGCGGACCGAGACGACGCCGATTGCGTCGAGCATCTCTTTCACCTCGGCCGGAGTGTTCGGAAGGTAACGCATGGAAGAGCCTCCTTCAAGGGAAAAAAGAGGGGAGAGCCGTGCCCTCCCCCGATCATACGCCGCGCTGGGCCGACATCAGTCGCCCAGATCCGCGAGAAACTTCTCGTAGGCCGCCGCATCCATGAGCGCCTTGAAGTCGGCGTCCGAGTCGGCCTTTATTTCGTAGAGCCATCCGTCGCCGTAACAATCACCGTTGAGCGTTTCTGGCGCGTCGTTGAGTACCGCGCCGTTCTCGGCAATTACCACACCGGCGACCGGGTTGAAGACATCCTCGGATGACTTGACCGTCTCGACGGTGCAGATGCTCTCGTCCTTGGCGAAGGTGCTGTCAACCTCGGGCAGGCTCACATAGGTGACATCGCCGATATGTTTCGCCGCATAATCGCTGATGCCGACACGGTACTTGTTCGCACCGAGGCTTTTAACCCACTCGTGGGTCTTGCTGTAACGAAGATCTTTGGGGACCAGATACGACATGACAACCTCCTTGTTGCTCCGTCAGTTATCAAAGGAATACCGACATCTTCTTGCGCGAAGTTCCTTTCCACAGAGGATTTTCCCCGATCATCGCGGCGAACTCCTCCCCCTTGTCGTTGCGCAAGGTCACAACATCGCCGACCGCGAACGGACGCGTCGTTCTAACAAATCCAGCCGGTTTCTTTCCGAGCGAAACGGCAAGCACATCGCTCACCACCTCGCCGCACTCTCGGGCATCTATGATGACCTTTGCATGGGCTCCCGGCTTACGCCTCCCCTCGGCAATGAAGGGATAGACGAAGTAGGAACCTTTCTTTTCTTCGAGTGCCCGCTTCCCGATGAACTCGTGGTCGTAACTGATGGCGAACTCCCACGGGGTGCCGACCGCCGGGATATCGGGGCGTATTTCGTGCCCGTGGAGCGGGAGCCCCGCCTCGAGCCGCAGGGTATCGCGCGCACCGAGCCCTGCCGGCGTAATGCCGAACGCGGCACCCGCTTCCACAAGGGTGTCCCAGAGTGCTTTCGTCTTCTCGATGGGGCAGTATATCTCAAAGCCGACCTCACCGGTATAGCCGGTGCGCGAAAGCAGGCACTTCACGCCGCCGATCGTGACCTCGGGGATAAAGCGGAAAAACTTGAGGTCGGCGATTGCCTGAGCACCGATGAGATGGGCGATCACCTTCGGTGCGCTCGGCCCCTGCAGATCGAGTTTGCCGGTAGCGGCACCGATGTTTTCTATGGTGACATCGCCGGTCGCATGCTGTTTGAGCCACTCATAGTCGCCTTCCTGTGTGCCGGCGTTCACGACGAGCATCCAGCGGTCGGCGGCGAAGCGATAGACGATACAGTCGTCCACCACGCCGCCCTGCTCGTTGAGCATGAAGTTGTACATCGCCTGCCCGTCACTCATTGTGGCAACAGCATTGGTAAGCAAACGGTCCCAGAAGGCACGAGAGTCTTTCCCGGTGACGATAAATTCTCCCATGTGACAGATGTCGAACAGCCCGCACGCCTCACGGACTGCACTATGCTCCTTTATCTGACCCGTCGGGTACCAGAGCGGCATGTTCCATCCACCGAATTCCCCCATCGTTGCGCCGAGTGACCGGTGAGTCTCGAAAAGCGGGGTCTTGTTCATAACTCGTTCTCCTTACAATCGCCCGTCGGTTCCGAAGCGGTTTATAGTAACCACATCACCGTTTGGCAAGAAAAACGGGAGAGACTGTTTATTTAACGACCTCGTGGTACCAGAGGGTATTATCGGGGCCGATCGCTTGCTCAAATGCCGCCTTCCCATAGTGCACCGACTTTCCCGAATACCCATAATCGCAGTATTTCGTGTATCCCCCCTGATAGACTTGGCTCCACTGACCTGCAGGGTCGTTGGCAAAATAGCCCGTTGCATCGTAGCCGACCGTCACAACGACATGGCCGTATTGGGTAAAATAGCCGTGAACGATAACCGGTTTTCCCTTGTCGAGCAGTGCCTTCAGACCAGCAAACGAACCAGTGGTATGCGGGACAAGTGATACACCGAGTCCCGCCTGCGCCGCATAGTAGTTGAACACCTCGGCAAGCCCACTGGGAGATTGCGCATGGTCTTTCCCCCAGTAAGCGGTTATCGTATCGGGAGTACCGTTCCAGCCATAATATCGGAGCACCATCGCAACACTTGTATTCTGACACGATGATTCGGGGTAAAGTGAATTCTCATACTGGCAGAAATAGGGAACATCGAGCGGATTGTCGGGCGATGCTGCCGTTATGGTAATGGTGACCGAACCGGCCACACTGCAACCGGACCCGGTCGCCGTCACCGTTACGACACGCCCCACCCCCGGCGTATTGAAGGTATAGTCGTGCGTGAAAGAACCGCTGGTCGTTTGCACCGATCCCATCGGCCACTGACCATCCGCCACGAACGACACGGTTGCTGGGAAACAGGTGGTCGCTCCTGCAAAGTGAACCGGTGAACCGGCGGGATGTGACGAATTGTTCGCCGGACTCGTAATCGTGAGTGTATAAACGGTCGTATCGGTGTCTGGCGCCTCCATGTCATCACTGGTAGTCATGTCGTTCTCGGACAAAGAGAGGTCGCTGGTTTCTTCCCCCTCCTTGGCGAGGTTTTCCGCTTCGTGATTCGATATCCCGTTATCGTCATCGAACCCCCCCCCTCATCTTCTTCGACCCCAGCTACCGATTCCTGATCGCCAGCATCAGCATCGTTAGAAACAGTATCATCGGAGATCCCTTCATCGGTAGCGCCGTCCTCTCCGTCAGGTATCGCCTCCGTGGGCGTATCGTCAGAGGAAAAGTGTTCATCGACGTCGTCTTCCCGTTTTTTCTCGGAAGAACAAGCAAAGGCGACGATCAACACTCCGCAGAAAAAAAGATTGCGCATCATGGCGCACCTCCTTGTCGCACAACTCTTAGCCATACCGTTTCCGGAACAAAAAACAAGGGCTTTCTTGATCGCCACCTCTCTGACTGAGTCGCCTGCTAAAAAAACGGCCCCTCGCGCGAGGGGCCGTAGAAAAAAGGAGGCTAACAAGGATCAGTAATCGTCCATACCGCCCATGCCGCCACCGGGCATCGCCGGGGCTGCCGCCTTCTTCTCGGGCTTCTCGACCACGACCGCCTCGGTGGTGAGGAGCGTCGAGGCGATCGAGGCTGCGTTGAGGAGCGCGTGCTTCGCCACCTTGGTCGGGTCAATGATGCCGGCGGCGATCATATCCTTGTACTCGTCGGCCGACGCATCGTAGCCGAAGTTGTATTCCTTGTTCTCGCACACCTTGTTGACGACGATGGAGCCGTCCACGCCGGCGTTCTGGGCGATTTGGCGGATCGGCGCTTCGAGCGCCTTCTTCACGATCTCGATGCCCGCCTTCTCGTCCTGATCGGCCGGCTGGAGAGAGGCAAGGTCCTCGCGGGCGCGAAGGAGGGCCACACCGCCGCCGGGGACGATGCCTTCCTCGACCGCGGCGCGGGTCGCATGGAGCGCATCATCAACGCGGTCCTTCTTCTCCTTCATCTCGACCTCGGTCGCCGCACCGACCTTGATGACCGCGACGCCGCCCGCGAGTTTCGCGAGCCGCTCTTGCAGTTTCTCTTTGTCGTAGGTCGAGGTTGTCTCCTCGATCTGCGCCTTTATCTGCTTGATACGCGCCTCGATGTCCTTTTTCTTGCCGGCGCCGTCAACGATCGTCGTATTTTCCTTCTCGATGATAACCTTCTTGGCGGTACCAAGCCGGTCCATCGTGACATTTTCGAGTTTATGGCCGAGTTCCTCGCTCACGAACTGGCCGCCGGTGAGGATTGCGATGTCCTCGAGCATCGCCTTGCGGCGGTCGCCGAAGCCGGGCGCCTTGACCGCGGCAACATTGAGCACGCCGCGCAGTCGGTTCACGACGAGCGTCGCGAGCGCCTCTCCCTCGACATCCTCGGCGATAATGAGCAGCGGCTT
>CALITV010000174.1 GCA_938048925.1 uncultured bacterium
CCGTCGGTCAATCCCTCCGTCATTTCGTCGGGCGCTTCGTCAACGGAAACCGTCTGATCGCTCAGATCGTCGGTCATCTCCTCCTCGTCCACCGGCCCCGGCGACGAGGAGGAAGAACAGGCGATCAAAAAAAAGACGGGAATCAAAAGGGCGGGATGAGAAACGACACTGAATCGATGCATATTCTCCTCCTCCAAACCCTGCCCGGAGATCATAGCACCGATCGCCCGAAAGGCAATCTTCTACCACACGACCGGATCCTGTCCGGCGAAGATGGTTGCCTCGTAAAGTATCTTTCCGTTGCCGGGATCGATAAAAAGCGTATGAATGCTGTCCTCGATGGGGTCGAAGGTGATGAGCGTCGCATTGACACTGCCGGTCATATAGAAAAACTGTCCGGCGGGCGAACCGATCAGCGTCGAACCGAGCGGATTGCTGTTACCGCCGGGGCCCATGTTGATCTCGAACATCGCGCTGTAGGGGTGGCCGGGCGGTTCGAGCCGTGCGACCGAACCGGTATGAAAATCGCCCGACAACCAGACGACATTCGATATCTTGTTGGCGAGAATGAACTGAAGTATCTCGTCGCGCTGCTTTCCGTAGCCTTCCCAGCGATCACCCGCCGCGACATCCCAGAGACCCCAATAGTTCGTTATCGGGACCGAGTTGAGTATTACCTTGAAGTGGGCTTGGCTGTCCAGAAGCGCCTGCTTGAACCACGCCATCTGTTTCTTGCCGATGTAGATTGGATCTGCGGAATCCTTCGAGTCGTGCTGGCGTTCGGCACGGCAGTCGAGCGCGAACACCTCGAGCGTCCGTCCCCAGCGGTAGGATCGCCAGTAGGAATCGACATGCCAATAGTCATCGGTGTCGGTAAACCGCGGTGACGGGGTCGTCTCGAACCATGCGTCGTAACCGCGCTTAACCTTCTCCGGGTCTTTGGTCCGGTCGGGCTCCAGTTCGCCGTTATCCTCCACCTCGTGATCATCCCAGACGAGGTACTGTCCGGTTGTCGGCAAAAGCACCTTGTACTCGGTCGTTGCAAGGGTCTTGTGCCACTTGGCCCTGAAATCGTCGGTCGAATTGCTCCCGTCGTTGTAAGAGAAATCGCCCAACTGTACGAAGAAATCGGCGTCATACTGTGCCATCACCGTGAGGGCGGTATATTTGTTCTTCGCGTTGGTACCGTGGGTCCCCGAGATGGTGATCGGCTCCATGCAGTCGTCGTGTATCGCGGTGCGGAACCTCCCGATGAGCGACCGATCAACGGCAGTACCACCCTGCATCGTGAAAAAGGCATACCGGTACCAAATACCGGGAGCAAGACCCGTGACGGTCAGTTTCATATAACCGTCAGCGGGTGTGACCTCTCCGTCGAAAACGGTCAGTATCTCTCCGGGGAGTGACGATTCGCGCCAAACGAGGAGGCGCTTCGGTTCATTATCTTCGGTATAACCCCAGAGGATGACGCGGTCGCTCTCCATGCTTCCCGCCTGCACCGTGTCGGGGAAGAGAGAGTCGTTGTAGGAGACCGCTTCGGGGTCGAAAGCGCGCGGCGCCGCCTTGTCTATGGGTTGAGGATCAATCTTACAGGGATCGGCGGGAGCGGTATCTTCATCGGGTATCGTGAGATCGGATTCTTCGTCAACCAACACTATCTCGTCAGATTGATTGTGGGAATCGTGCAGATCGGTTGCGTCGAGCCGATCGTCGTCAATCAAATCTCTGTCGAATCCTTCATCAGATGTCTGGGCCGTATCTTCGTCGCTGAAATCCTTTTCTTCTTTCGGGTCCTTTTCTTCTTCCCCTCCTCTGTAGGACGGCGTGCGGTCACAGGAGGCAAAAAGAGACAGCGCAACGCACGCAAGGAAAAAAAACTTCATAGCGATCCTCCGAGAAAAAGTGAGCAGAGCCGGAAAGCAGGTCTCCGGCGGAGCGGAACTAGAACAGTTCGTCGCCGATCGTCTGGCCGACCGCAACGAAGAACACGAGCATCATGATCGCGATCGTTCCGAGCGTATTGAGCGTCATTTTCATAACGACCTCCCGTCACGCAAAGTACGGGACGATATTCGGCGCTTCGTGTCAGGATAGTGTGAGCGTCGGATGAGATGTTCATCAATATCAAGGCGTTATTTCTTGATCTGGAAGGTATCGATGAATCCCATCGAGGCGCCGGTATCTTTGTTGAGTTCGACGGCGCGGAAACTGAGATGGTTGCCGTCAATGTCAATGGCGACATAGTGAATAGCCGCTTTGGTGACCTTGACCTTGTCGGTCGTCTTCACATCGTAGAGCGTCGCTCCGGCACCGGCGGTGACGATGTAGTTGACTCCTTGTGCTTCGCTTGCCTGCTTCACATCGCCCTTGAGGGGCACCGAACGCTGGTAGTAGTGGTCATGGCCGTTGAAGACCATCGCGACACTGTATTGGTCGAATACCGGCGCCCAGACCGCTTTCAGATCGCTGTTGAAACTGCCGCCGTGGGTGAGATCGGTCGTTTCGCTGTAGATCGGTCGGTGGTGGGTAACGAAGCGCCACGGCCGGTCGGCATAGAGGGTGCCGAAGATCTGGTGCATGAACTGGGTTTGCTGATCTTTGATGGATCCGTCTTTGATGAGTGCACCGGTGCAGGCGGTGCCGTAGGTGCCCCAGAGTCCCGCGCCGTTCCAACAGTCGGTGAGATTGACAAGCACCGCGTTGCCGTAGCGGATCGCGAACCAATTCTCGTTGCCCGGCATCGCGAACTGGGCAAAGTAGTTGACTGCCGCCTGTTCGTGGTTGCCGATGACTGAGAATATCGGCACGGTCCGTATCCATTCCTCGGCTTGTTCGAAGACATCGAACCACTGGCTCTGGGTCGTTCCCTCGCTCACCCAATCGCCGCCGAAACTGATGAGCACTGGATCTTCGTTTTCTATCGCCGCCTTGATGGTCCGTGCGACGCGCTCGGGGGCACCGCGGCTGTCGCCCATCGCAACGAAGGTAAACGGCGGCGACGGCTTACGCGGATCGGGGGCCGTGCGGAAATGCGATACCGGCGAGAGGTGATCGGGAGCACCGACCTGATAGTAATAGGTCGTCCCGGGGGTAAGGCCACACAGTTCGGCGACATGGACCGTTTTGCGAGCGTTGTCATAGGGGAGCACCCACGCCGCCCCTTTCATCGAGCCGGTATTCCCGGGGCCCACCTCGATGCACCCCTGCGTCATCGCCTCGTCGGTACATGCCTTTGCATAGGTCATCTTCGTCATCGCTCCAGCCGACGAATCGAGCGTGGTCCATGTGAAGGTCATCGAGATTGCCGGTTCGCTCTGCCACGAGAGGTGGACATAACGCGGCGTCGGAGCATCGCCGATCGTCGTATCGGCTGCCATCGGGACGAGCGCCGCGTTGCTGGTCTCGCCCTGATTGGTGCCGCAGGTCGGATCGGTAAGCGGCGGCTCGCCGCCATCGTCGGGCTGTTCGTTGTCAACGATCTGAGCGTTGTCGGCCGGCTCTTCGTTGTCGGGGGTTTGTTCTTGGTCAACCGGCTCGCCGTTGTCGGTCGGTTCGGTGTTATCCGGTGGTTCGCCGTTGTCGGGCTGTCCGTTGTCAATGGGCTCCCCGTTGTCGGCCGTCTCGCTGGTGTCGGCCGTTCCGGTGGTATCGGTTGCGCCGGTGGTCTCGTCTTTGACATACTGCGAACTGTCCGACACATCGCATGCGGCGACAAAGATCACCATCGCCACAAAAAGGAAAAGGTGCGGATCTCTCATGGGTGCCTCCCTCTTTTATAGTGCGAATTGTGCCTGTAGTATCCAACTGTCGTTTCGTATTTGCGCATTCGGGGGATAGGGCGAACCGGTGTCGGGGTTGAAATTCTCTATCTCATCGCGCAGGTGATAATCGAAACTGATTTTCACCGCGTTCTTCTTTCCGCCGGGGCTGAGGTAGAGGTTGATTCCGAAGGTGGTGGTCCGCATTTTCCGATCAACCACTTTCCCGATACCCTGCGGCACGAAGGCGTCCACATCGGCGGCAGAGTACTTGTGTCCCCCGACCATCTGGTAGGGGTCGAACTCTTCGTAGCGGAACTTCAGTTCGACATGCTCCCTCACCCAGTAAGGGATAGGGATGAAGAGCCCCGCCTGCACATACCATCCTTCCGATTCCCACGCCGGATCGAATACCGTCTGTGCCTCGTATTTCTTACTTCCCGCGCTCTGGAGGAGCACCCAGCCGCCGCCGAGGGAGAGCCCCTCGAACCCGACAAAGCCATCGATCGCGTAGAAATAGGCATCCTTATCAACATCGTAGGCCGATTCGAGGTCAATGCTCTTGCCGAAGTTGAAGGCGATGGATCCGGTGAAATCGCGCCAAATCCAGTCGGTCGGCCAATGATCCGGGTTGAAATTCCAGTGGCTTTCGTTGTATTCGTGGTAGCCGAACGGATTCAACTCGGTGCGCAGAGAGTACATCGAGGCGCCGTTGCGACCCGATCCCGACTTGAAATCGTAGCCGTTCTGGTAGGCGACATAATAGCGCAGGATCCCCTCCGGCCAAGCCTTGAAAACCGTCAATTCGGGCCACGGGAAGAGGTCCCCTTGGATCATTGCCCCGAAGTCGCTTCCGGGAAACGCCCCTGTCTTCTTCGAGGGATCGAACCCCTTGATGTGCATTGTCCGCTGACGTACCGCCATTGCCTCCTCGGCGAAGAGTTGTTTGGCGCCCGACATCATTTTCTGATAAAGAAGCGGTGCTTTGATGAGTCCC
This sequence comes from uncultured bacterium, assembly GCA_938048925.1. Taxonomy (GTDB): domain Bacteria; phylum UBP6; class UBA1177; order UBA1177; family JAKLFG01; genus CALITV01. The sequence goes on from CALITV010000174.1 coordinate 4,756, forward strand.
GTTTTTATTTCGGCATAGCGAACGATCGGAAAGTTGAGATACGCCTCCGATACGATACTATCACCGATCTTCTGATCCCACAGGTCGAGTTCCATCTTGAAACCGCTCCACGAGGCGAATTTACCGGCGAAGGCCATCCGCGCCTTATTGAGCGAGAAGACATCAACGAGCGAGGTTTGCGGCATGTTGGCGTCGTTATTCTGATACGAGAAGCGGCTCTGAAGATAGCCCGAGAAATAGAGATAGCTCTCGTTCGTATCGTTCGACCAGAGGATCACCTTGTCTTCGGGAAGCGGCTTTTTCTCTTTCGGCGAGTCTTTCTTTTCCTCGGCTGTCACCGCACGGACCGCCCGCTCCTTTTCGAGCGCCTCGCGCACCGCCTCATCGACGATACGGCGGACATCCCGCTCGGTGAGCATCCGTTCAGCCTTGCCTGAGACAGAGGAGGCGTTCTCCGCGAAATCGTCATCCTCATTCTCGTCGGCCGCAAGGGGAATCGCCGTAAAAAGAATTGCTACCAGCAACAGGCCCGATATACGCCACATCGTACGCTCCTCCGCTCAGGTCAAATACTACACACGAAACCTAAATCGGGCCAGTGAGATTGTGGTGAAACTGTTGTTAGGAAAAAGTGAGGTTACGGTGAGGCGCGGGTCGTTTTTTAACGGTTTTCGCACGCTCTTTTCACCGGAAATTCGTAACGAGTAATCATTATCAGTTCCGCGGAGGCAGAAATTGGAGGATGTCTATGCGCCCGATCATTCTGTTTCTTTTCCTCGGTATGTTCTTTTCTCTCCCGCTCCGGGCACAGGCGGTGACAGCAGAGGCATCCGATACCGCCGGTGCGCCCGCCGCACCGCCGGAGGAAAGTGCGGAGACAGCGCCGGAGGCGACCGCCGGATACCGGGTCGTCGTGAGCGTCAAGCGGGCCGAGGAGGAGGCATTCGAGACCAACCGATCCCTTTCGGTCGTTGACCGGGAGACCCTGCGGGAAAAAGCCTTCCGCTCGACCCCCGAGGCGCTCATGGAGACCGAGGGGGTGATGGTGCAAAAAACCAATCACGGCGGCGGTTCGCCGATACTGCGCGGACTTATCGGGCCGCAGGTGCTCGTCACAGTGGACGGGGTGCGGCTCAACAATTCGGTTTACCGCACCGGCCCGGTGCAGTATCTGAATCTCATCGATCCGTTGTCGCTCGAACGGATAGAGGTGCTCAAGGGGCCCGGCTCGGTCCTCTACGGGAGTGATGCGATGGGAGGCCTCATCGAACTGGTGCCGCTATCGCCCGCCCGTTTCCGGAAAAGCGACGGCTTCCAGTATCGCGCTAATACGCACGGCCGGTTCGCCTCGGCCGATCTGGGGGCCACCGGACACGCGGACGGCGGGATCGGCGTCGCCGGTTTCGGAGCGACGGCGGGTGTCACCTACAAAAATACCCGCAACCTCGTCGCGGGGGGCGACCCGTGGGGAGGACTTCTGCCCGGCATCAAAAAGGGAGAACAGCCGTGGAGCGCCCTCGATCAGGTCTCGGCGTTCGGCGTTACCGAATACAACCTGCCGGGGCTCAAGGGGTGGCGTATCGCGGTCGCCGACATGTTCTCGCGGATCGATGACGCGGGGCGGACCGACCGGGTGCTCGACAAGCGGGGCGCCATCGCGGCGAGTCCCTCGCTGATGATGTACGACAATCTCGACAACCTCCTGTGGAGCCGCTTTTCACTCCGGATTGATCCGATACGGACAAACGGCGACATCACGCTCTCATACCAGCCTTTCTTTGAGCGTGCCGATACGCGGACCCTCTCGGTGGACGACCTGCGGGAGGTGACCCGGATAACACGCAACGAAACGATGGTCGATACGGTCGGGGTCGATGCGCGGTTCG
>CALITV010000175.1 GCA_938048925.1 uncultured bacterium
TGAACGAGGGAGGAACAAGATGATTCGTGTTCTTGCTTGGTTTATCACGGTATCCATTGTCTTTTTTTCGGTCGCGTGCAGCGACGGCTCTCACCCGGTGAAGACCGACCAGCAACCCGACGACGACATGGTCGGCACGACCGACGACCTCATTGACGAGGAAATGACCGACGAGGAAGCGGGCGATGATGGAGTAGATCTAGATCAAGACAGTGGAAAAGACTTTGACACGCCCAAGGACACCGACGCGCCGAAAGATGGCGACACACCGCCGGTTGACGAAGACATCGCGAGCGACGAAGACGCTCCAATGTCAGACAATGACATTCCGCCGACAGATCCCTGCATAGGCGTTTCCTGTTCCTACCATGGCACCTGCAAGGTTGACCGAAACAGCAATCCCTACTGTGACTGCGACGAGAACTATAGCCCCTTTGGGCTCGAGTGCCTTCCCACCGCAAACCCCTGCGCCCCGGTCACCTGCTCGGGACACGGAGCCTGCTCGTTGGTAAATGGAGAACCAACCTGCACCTGCGATGAGGGCTATGTTCCGGAAGGACTTTCCTGCGTGAATGCACAAGATCCTTGCGCAGGAATTCTTTGTTCCGGACACGGCACCTGTGTGGTAACAGGCAACCTGCCTTCCTGCTCGTGCGAGGAGGGCTATCAACCCGTAGGGCTCGAATGTGTCTCCACCACCGATCCATGCAACGGCGTCACCTGCTCGGGACATGGCACCTGCTCGGTACAGAATGGTCTTCCCGCCTGTACCTGTGCCGAAGGTTTCTATGCCGCGGGCCTCTACTGCGTCAACCAGTGCACCGATGCCAAAGGAACTATTCAACAAGGAAAACTCTGCGATGACAATATCTTCTGCAACGGCACCGATTACTGCAACGCGAGCGGCAGATGCATCGTGCATCAGTACACCGATCTCAACGAACGATGCAACGACTCCAACTCCTGTACTGCCGATTCCTGCAATGAAGACCTGAATATGTGTGAAAATGTACCGCTCACCAACACCCCATGCAACGATGGTCTTTTCTGCACGACGGACGACAAATGTAATAGTGCGGGGGCATGCGTCGGCATCCCCATAGATTGCGCCGACACCAATGAATGCACCCTAGACTCATGTCAAGAAAAAGCGACTGGTTACGAATGCCTCCACGACAACGCACTCCCCGGGACCCCCTGCGGCGATGCAACCGAAACCGAGTGCGATAACGCCGACACCTGTGACGGCGAAGGGAACTGCCTTCTCAATCTCGAACCGGAGACCACTGTCTGTCGTGATGCCGCTGGAGCGTGCGATGTGGTAGAATACTGCACCGGAGCACATCGTTTTTGTCCGGCAGACACTCTCGCAGCGGACACCGTAGAATGCCGCCCGAGCGCGGGAAGTTGCGATATTGCCGAGTTCTGCACCGGCAATTCGCCGCAGTGCCCCGACGACCAGTTCAAGCCCTCCTCGGCAGAATGCCGCGCAGCGACAGGTGAATGTGACCTTGCCGAATACTGCACCGGGGAGAGTGCCGACTGTCCCGCCAACCAATTCAAGGAAAACACCGTCGTCTGCCGTCCGTCCCAAGGAGACTGCGACGCGCCCGAGACCTGCACCGGCAACTCGGCCCAGTGTCCTGCCGACATGAAATATGGTTCGAATGTGGTATGTCGCCCGGCTGAGGATGTGTGCGACATCGCCGAAACCTGCCCGGGAAATTCGAACAACTGCCCGGCCGATCAGGTACGACCGAGTACTTACATTTGCCGCCCCGCGGTTCATCCCGATTGCGACATCACCGAGCGGTGCACCGGAACTGCGAAAACCTGCCCCCCCGATTTCCGCTATCCCGATGGAACCGATTGCGAGGCAGACAAAAACCTATGTACCCGCGACGCCTGCCTCAATGGTGATTGTATTGCATCCGTGAAGGGCGCCATTCGAGAGGTCTCTTCCAACTGGCCCGATGATTTTGACCCGATTTTCCTCTACAACAACGGCACCTGCTTTGACGCAGTGTGCGATCCCGAGACCGGCTCCCTCTCTTACAATCCCTTTGTAACACACAGTAACGGCAAGTTTCCGGTTGTATGCGACACCGACGGTGGCGTTGAGCCGGGGGATGGCTTCTGTCAGGACATACCTCCCAATATGATAACCTTACCCGAGGGTTGTTGCAAGGTGTGCGACCAAGACGATATAAACGGCAATTGCATTGCTGGGCCATGGGAAAGCACCTGCTGTCTTCCTATCGGCGCGCAAAAGATCGGAAACGCCTGCTGTATCGCCCAGAAAAGGATAGGAAAAGTCATCTTCGTGGCCAACCCCTCAGGTGAATGTCCGAGCGACGGCCTCAAATGTACCCTCGATGTATGCAGCGAATCCGGCTTCTGTACCCATCTCATCAAAGACGGATTTTGTGTCATTGAAAACAGGTGTTACGAGACAGATGAACTTAACCCGGACAACCCCTGCGAGATATGCCAGCCCCAAGACGATGAAGCATCGAAAGTCAACTGGAGTGCCCTTTCCGACGGAACTCCGTGTACCACCGCTTCCGGGGTAAAAGGAGCCTGCTCAAGCAACGAGTTCGGTTCTTTCTGTATCCCCCTCTAGTTCCCAGCCTTTTTACAACCATCCTTTTTCATTCGCTCATTTTCCGCGGCACACCATTTGCGGGTATCATAATCATGTTACCAACCGAGCAGGAGACTGTCTCATGAAAATGACGATTCTGTTCCTCGTCGTAATGAGCACCATCGGGGTGATGGCGGCCGCCTCGAGTGATTCCGCGACGGCCAAAATGGCTCCTGTCACAATCACCACGGTATCGCTCCCCATCGGGACGGGTGAAGCGGCGGCGCGGCGGTGGCTCACCCGATCGTTCTTACCGGCCTATCTCCCCGAGACGAAGGCGACCCCTTACCTCGCCAACCGTATAGAGCACAACGGCATCGCCGTTTACCGCTATCACTACACCTTCAAGGGTATTCCCGTGGTAGGCGCAGCGACGGCGCTTGCGGTCAGGGACGGGGTGCTTTATCGCTTCACCAACAGCGCTCGCACGATCCCCGCCTCCTTCGATACCCGCCCTCGCGTAACGAGCGCTACCGCAGCACATCGGGCGCTCGAGTCACTCACGGGCAACTCCCCCTTGACAACGCCACGCCACTGGAGCACGCTCCAGATCATCCAACACCGCGGAGAATGGCGCCTCGTATGGAAAGTCAAGTTACCACCGATATCACTTGCCGACGGTCGCTTCGCCTATGTTGACGCTCAGAGCGGTCAACTCATCGGCGGAGGAACCGAAACGCGCTTTGTTTCTTCGGATAAAGCAAAGATCTTCGCCACCAACCCCAAGCGCCACCCGACACCGGAAGAGGTGGAACTACCGTGGGTTGACCCCGACAATGGTAAACTGAGCGCCGCCCCCGACGAGAAAGGCGTCCGCGCCGTCGTCGCGGCAAATTGCCTCGACAAGGGCGAAATGACGACCATTCCCGGTTATGGCACCTTTCCCATCTGTTCGCCGACCCAAGTTGCCGACAAGAACGAGCACGGCAATTTCATTTATGAGGACTGGAATAAGGGCATTGCCTTCGAGTTCGACGCCGATGATGTGTACCCCGAAGTGGCGATGTACTATCATGCAACGAAGATATACAAGTTTCTCCGTGACCTTGAGGTTGAGGGATTCCATTATCTTTCCGGCCACAACGCGGGCGGCTATCAAACCTATCCGCTCATCACCATAGCAAACTTCCAGTTCCCCGGCGAAGATGGCGGCCTCTCGCCGATGGACAACGCCTTCTTCTCGCCCAATCAGCCGGGGTTCAACGAGATCTTCTTCGCCAACTTCCCCTATCAAGGGGATGTGCTCGTCTTCGGACAGGGGACGAACACCGATTTCGGCTACGATGGTGATGTCATCTACCACGAGTTCGGTCACGCGGTCGAGGCCTCGACCTCAGCGCTCGAGGCTATGCCGTTCGCCGATGAATACGGCTTTTCGAATGTCCCCATCTCAATCAACGAGGGGATCGCCGACAGTTTTTCGTTCATTATGGCAGGCGATGCCTGCCTCGGCGAGTTCGCCTCCGAAGGGCTCGCTCCTCTCGCCGGTTACAAAAAAGACGAAGAGGGATTTTACTGTATGCGACGTGCCGACAATGGACACATCATTCACGAAGATTTCACGGGAGAATCACACGAAGACGGCCTTCCGTTCGTCGGGATGAACTGGGCACTCTATCGGGAGGGGCTCAAAATAGGTCTTTCCCGCGAAGACTTCGCGCGCCTTTTCCTTCGCATGCTTCTTTCGTTTACCGACCCGCAGGCGACCCCCGAAGACTATGCTGCAATCATGCAGTCGGAGGT
>CALITV010000176.1 GCA_938048925.1 uncultured bacterium
CGAGAAACTGCGCAGATACCGGGAACACCGCGCACCTAGGACGGACCGCGACACCTGTTCGATGTGCGGCGACCTTTGCGCCGTCAAGAACTTCAACGAGGCCGAGGATCTCTTGCGAAAGAAACCGGCTTCATGAGACGACTCTCGCCGCCCGCGCCGAACCGCTGGCGTAACTTCTACCACTTCGTCGAAACCGACTCGACCAACGAGGAGGCAATCCGCTTCATCGAACGGGGAGTGACCTCGGGAATCGTCGCCGCCGACCGACAGACGACAGGGCACGGCCGAGCAGGAAAGATATGGCACTCTCCGGAAGGGAACCTTTATGTCTCTTTCTTCGAACGCACCACTGCCGAACAAGCGCTCGACAGGGCAAAGATCGCCGGCCTCGCCGCTTTCGATACCGTTGCTGCGTTCGCGGATCCTTCCCTTTTGCGTCTCAAGTGGCCGAACGACTTGCTCGCCGACGGCAAGAAACTCTGCGGCGTTCTCATTCAACACCTTACCCGCGGGAAAGACCTCTTTACCGTCACCGGCATCGGCATCAACATTGAGACGCCCGACAAGAGGGCCTTCCCGTGGCGCTGGGAGCCAACCTCGCTCGACGAAGTCTCCGGAATTTCGATAACAAGAGTCGCCGTCTTCCGCGAACTCGTCGCCGCCCTCACAAAATGGATCGAAGCATCGCCAGAGGCCGTTGATGCCGCCTACGCCGCCCACGTATCGTGGATGCTGAACGCCCGCATCTCATGGACCGCGGGAGAAAAAGATCTCGACGGCACGATTGTTCGTTTCAACGACCGAAGCCGACGCCTCGTCGTCCGCACCGACAAGGGAGACGAAGAAGAACTGGCGGCGGGCGACATCTCGAGTATACTGATATCGTAACGACAAACGAACGAAAGGAGAAGAGTATGCGAATGGGGTTCGTGGCGTTTGTTCTCGTTGCAATGCTTTCTTTCGGTGCATGCGAGAAGAAAGACACCGAAGAGGTGAACGATCTTCCCGAGTGGGATTTCGGCACCCCCGACACCTTGCACCCGACCGACACCGGTACCGAGGAGGAGTCGTTCGATGATGAATATGAAGCCCCCGCGGTGGACGATGATGTCCCGGTTATGCCCGACGACACCGGCTCTTCATGCGGCAACGGCTTTGTCGAAAAGGGAGAGCGGTGCGACTTCGCCCCGAGCGACTGCGCGAAACTGAATCCCGGCCTCACCGGTATCGCCGCCTGCAAACAGGACTGTTCCGGCTGGCGCATGACCGAGTGCACGAAAAAGACCGATGTGTGGGGCGTCGTCACGCTCGACTTTTACACGGAATACATCCTCGACGACGCCCGCATCAACGACCCCATCTACCGTGAGCAGGGTCTCCAGCGTTACGACGCCTTCTACGGGGTGTACGCCGACAACCGCCCCGTTCCCGCCGCCGAAGCGGTCGAGACATGGGCCGCCGCCTCGACATCGCCAGCGGGGGGAGGACTCTACACCACTTTCGTGCGGCAACACTCCTTCCTGAACGGCTCGGAGATATTCCCCTATCTCGAGATAGAGTTTCCACCCGGCCCGATCGCGCTTGCCGACTACTCGGTCAACAGTACTGATCTCATATTCCTCAACAAGAAACTGGTCCGCTTCCGGCTTGTCGGGTGGTCAGGCAGTTCGCCCTGTATCGTCGCCATGGGATTCTGGGGAACTATTCATGTCAATCAGGCGTGGCAAAACAACCCGGTGGAAGGCGGCCGCCTCGCCATTGTCGCCGAGACCATCGAATTCTATCCTCCCCGGGATCTTCCCTTCCTCGCTCTGGAGGAGGGCGAACCGCTTCCCGACGACCTCCTGCAGATCATGAAGTATCCCGAGTGCCCCTAACCCTCTCTCAAAAATTTGACAGGGCCATTCGGCGGCGTATGAAAGGAGGTGGCGTGTTTAGCAATAATGTGGTGGTGATTCTATAGTCATGAGAGAGTTCGCTCTTTTCGGCTACTTGTTCCTTTTGTTCCTTCTCTCCGTTTTCGGGGCGCATCGCTATTACATGATCTACCTTTATCGCAAACACCGGAACAACCGCCACGCTCCGGCAGGTTTTTTCAGTTCTCTTCCCGATGTAACGGTGCAACTTCCCATTTACAACGAAAAGTATGTGGTGAACCGTCTTCTCGATGCGGTCGCCGCAATTCGTTATCCGATCGATCGTCTCGAGATTCAGGTGCTCGACGATTCGACCGACGAAACGAGCGCCATCGCTATTCGCAAATGTGCCGAGATACGGGAAAAGGGCATAGACATCAAGTATATTCATCGTGACGATCGGACCGGGTTCAAGGCCGGAGCTCTCGAGAACGGACTCCGGACAGCCCGCGGCGAATTCATCGCGGTCTTCGACGCCGACTTTCTGCCAGAGCCCGATTTCCTCGAGAAGACCATCCACTACTTCACCGACCCGCAGGTGGGTATGGTACAGGCACGGTGGGATCACCTCAACCGCGACTGGTCGCTCCTCACCGAAAGCCAGAGCATCCTTCTCGACGGCCATTTTATGATAGAGCACACCGCCCGCAACCGGAGTGGTCGTTTCTTCAATTTTAACGGCACTGCTGGGCTCTGGCGCAAAAGTACTATCGCCGACGCCGGCGGGTGGCAGCACGACACCCTCACCGAAGATCTCGACCTCTCCTACCGCGCCCAATTGAAGGGCTGGCGCTTCATTTACCTGCCCGAGGTGACCGTCCCCGCCGAGCTGCCGGTGGAGATATCGTCGTTCAAGTC
>CALITV010000177.1 GCA_938048925.1 uncultured bacterium
TGGCTGGGGCGGGAGGATTCGAACCCCCGTATGCCGGAATCAAAATCCGGAGTCTTTCCGCTTGACGACGCCCCATTCTCATATTTATCCAACGATCTCGGCCTTCCGCACAAACCGGTAGTCGTTCTTCAGGTGTTCGAATGCTCGTTCGCGCCGTGAGGCATCGGTAAAGAACCCGACCACCGTGGAACCACTGCCAGTGAGAAGCGTCTTCTCGGCCCCCTCGTCTGAAAGCCGGCACGCCAAAGTGGCAATCGCCGGATACTCGTCGAAGATGACCGACTCGAAGTCGTTCCTCAGAAAATCTTTCCATTCGGTCAAAGAGCCTAGTGACGACACACGGGCGAGATTTGTATCCGTAGGCGCCCTTTTTGTCAACATTTTTTTGTCCCACAGCACATAAGCTGACCGAGTGTCCACCGAGAAACCGGGATGCACGAGAAGAAGACGGAACGGAAAAGAAACGATTTTCACCGGCGTTACCTGCTCGCCGAACCCCGCGACAATCGCAGGTTTTCCGTGAAGAAAGAAGGGAATATCGCTGCCGATGGACGCGGCGATGCGCGTCATACGTTCGATACCCAGCGAAAGAGAAAAACGACGGTCGAGATAGCGAAGTATCGCAGCTCCGTTGCTCGATCCGCCGCCCATGCCGCCGCCGGTCGGCACCTCCTTTCGAATGGTGACGGCAAGGGGAGGAATTTTTCGCCCGATCTCCTCTTCGATTGCCCGAATCATCCGATAAACGATATTGCGCTCTTGTGGTATGGCCTCGGGACAGTTCTCGACACGCACCGTCAATCGGTCGGCATCTTCGATCACGATCTCATCGGCCAATGTTACCGGCGCAAGCACCATGGCGAGGAAGTGGTAGCCGCTCGACGGATCGCGTCCGACAATGTCGAGCCGTAGGTTTATCTTGGCGGGAGAGGTTATCTTGTCGCTCATTGACGCATAGCCCGGAGATCGGCAAGCACATTCGGAGGAACGAAATCGCTGATGTCGCCATTCATATCGTTGGCAAGCCGTATCATGTTCGAGGAGATGTAGAAATACTTCTCGCTCGTCATCATGAAAAACGATTCGAGGCGCGGCTCGAGGCGACGATTGAAACACGAAAGTTGAAACTCGTAGTCGAAATCGGAAACGGCGCGCAGTCCGCGGATCACGGTAAAGATGTTGAGCGAACGGGCAAAATCAACGAGCAACCCGTCGAAGGCCATGACCCGAACTGCCGGATTGTCGGCGAATATCTCGGTGATCTGGGCAAGGCGACGTTCCTTGGTAAAGAGCGGTTTCTTATTCCGGTTGTCTCCTATGGCAATGACGATCTCATCGAATATCTTGAGGCTCCGCTGAGCGATATCTATGTGACCATAGGTGACGGGATCGAAACTCCCGGGATATATGGCCCGTTTGAGATCATTTTTGAGATCATTTTTTTCCATGCAACGCTCCCAGTGAGCCACTCATCGTCAAACAGGGCATCATACGCCGATGAGACCTCCGCTGTCAAGCACACAAAAACCTGTTGATTTCCCTCGGGGAGGCGCTATACTGCATCCGAGGTTAACTAACAAATTCACGGAGGAGACCTATGTCTCGATTTGCGCTATTGTTCGGAACGCTGACTATATTCGCGCTCTTTGCCTGCACCTCCGAGAGCGACGAACCGATCGCCGAGGTCGGCGAGGCGTGCGCGGGCGACGGGCTCATCTGCTCGTGGGACAACACCCGCGCGCTCAAGTGCGAAAATGGGGTACTCGTTCTCGCCGATGACTGCGCAGCGGTCCAGAAAACCTGCAAGAACGGCGCCTGCGTCGCAGACGAGCAGGTAGGAGGCGACTGCGAGGGCAGCGGATCGGCCTGCGCGGGGCAAGTGTTGGTAGTGTGCACCGACGGCACGTGGAGCGCGTCGGTTGACTGCGCTGCCGAAGACAAAGTCTGCATCGAGGAGACGAGCGGCGCGGTATGTAAAGAGAAACCGAAAGTGGACAACGAACCGCAGCCCGATGAAACGACAGACAACACCACTACCGAGAACGATACGAACACAGAGAATCCCACCGAAGGGAGCGATGAGACTCCCGACAGCGACACCGGCACCAGTTGCGACTGGACCTCACCGACGGGTGACGACGACGACGACGGCATACCGAACGAGGTCGAAGGGTGTGGCGACAAAGACGGCGACGGCTTCCCGAACTATCTCGACATGGACAGCGACGGCGACAACATCCTCGACAAGGAAGAATGCCCCGCCCAGCCGTGTCGCAACAGCGACCAAGACGACATACCCGACTTCCTCGACAAAGACAGCGACAACGACGGCCTTTCCGACAAGGACGAGGAGGCGATCGGCACCGACCCGACCAAGAAAGACACCGATGACGACGGTTCCGATGACCTTGCCGAGATTGTCTATGAACAGAACAATCCCGGCGGTGCCGATCCGCTCGACCCGAACAAGAAGATACCCGACGGTATTTTCTATGTGGTCCTTCCCTACAATTCGCAGGAAGATGTCCAGCGGACGCTCGAATTCTCGACCATCATCGAGGCGGTAGATGTCGCGCTTCTGGTCGATCGGTCTGGCTCGATGCAGGACGAGATAAACAACATCAAATCGGAACTCAAGACCAAGGTCATTGACAAAATTCATACGGAACTCACCATCAGCACCGCCTTTGCCCTTGCCACCTTCCTCTGGACGCCCAATCCCCCCTACCGGTTGGTTGAGTATGTGACGCTCGATGCCAATAAGGTGGGACAATCGGTTCTCAATATTGGCGATGCGAATGGTGACGATGAATACCTCCCACCGGCCATATTCATGCTGGCAACCGGTGCCGAATTCCACGGGCGCGTCGGCGCCTGTATCCCGGGATTCGGCGGGTGTAACCAAACTATGATCGCCGATTCGGTATGGGACTATCAAAAGGTCGATTGCACCGGCCAGTTAGGAAGCATCGGCGGCGCCTGTTTCCGCCCAAAATCCATGCCCATCTTCATCATCGTCACCGACGAGGAGGTGAAAGAGTGCCCCAAGGTTGCAACGGGCTGGGACTCGTGCCAGTGGGAATTGGGCGATCCGATCAACATCGCCGAGGCGGTCGCCGCCATGAACGGCATCGGGGCAAAACTCATCGGGATTGATACCGGATTCGACGACAACGGCAATGTAACCCATGCGCCACAAGACGGGTTCGAGATTATCGCCGAGCAAACCGGTTCGCTCGATAAGAATGGCAAGATGTTCTATTACCACACCGAAAACGCGAACGGTTCCGGCCTCTCGGACAAGATTGCCGACGCCGTCAAAGACCTCACCACCTACATTGATATGGATGTAACGACTGGTAGCATGTCGGATGAGCAATGCAATGGCCACTCGGCGAAGGAGTTCGTGAAATCATCCAAAACGGTCAAGGCCGAACCGGCAGACGGCGTCAGCGGACAGGATGAAACGACCTTCTATTCGGTCAAACAGGGGACAATCGTTTGGTTCGATGTCCGTTTCTACAACGATTTCTGCCCCAACCCCAATCCCTATCCAGTCACCTATCAGGCGCTGGTAACGGTGCTCGGCAATGGCTCGTATCTCTCCTCACGACTCGTAACGGTCGTCGTGCCGGCCTCGGACATACAATAACTATTCGAAATTATTGTATTATCAATTTCAATAAAATTCGACTGCACCTGTTACTAAATGGGCGTTAACTTCTTTTGCGAAAGGAGGCTTCTATGAAGACGAAAACGATGATGATTCTGATGGCTTGTTTGATTACGGCTCCCCTACTCCTCGCCGATCCGCCGGAGCAGCAATGGATTTCCTGTGATGCCGAAACCACCTGTCCCGAAGAGATGCAGTGCATCAAGTTCGAGGACATGCCGACGGCGGTCTGCTGGCCATCAAACACAGATCCGTGCGAGTACTGCGCCGGAGCCGAATGTTCCGTTCTCGAATCGTATCCCCCGCAGGTTATCTGTGGCGGTGGCGAAGAGGAGGAACCGATTGCATGTGTCGAAGACAGCGACTGCCCTGACACCATGATTTGTTTCGACGGCTACTGCGTCGGCGGCGCCGATCCGAGCGATGCAACAACCTGCAAGAACGAGGCGGGCTACTGTGTTATCGGCGAAACGAGCGGCTATTGTGAGTGTATCACCGGCGAAGGAACCGCGTGGAGTGAGGCAGAGCCGGTCGATCCCGCGAATCCGCAGCCGCCGCTACAACTATTCTCTCTGCCGACCGAAGGCGAGTGCACCGCCAAACTCATCGAAATCTGTGGAGAAAAGGCTCCCGATGTCAAAGATTTCTGTGGAAAAGAACTTTTCGAGGCCTGCCTCGACGCCATCAAGTGGGTCGAAGGGACCTGTTTTGAGACCAAAATAACCCCGGAAGAACAAGAAGCGCTCGATCGCGGCGAATGGGTTGGCGGATGGTCGCAGATGATCTACCAGTGCTGTCAGGAGACCTCGCTCGAAGAAATTGGCGGCGAACTTGCCGAGTTCCAACAGTGTGTTACCGAGAAAGGATGCGACGAATGTCTTGAGGGCGGCGATGTCAAACCATCAATTCCCTGTGAAGAGGACATTGATTGCGGCGATGGGGGAACCTGCGTTGATGGTTCCTGCCAGTGGGAAGAAACGCCGGTGAACAGCGACGAAGAAAGAAATGACAGTGATAGTATCTACACTGCAGCGGGCGACGATCAGACCAAGGGAACCGAATCAACGAGCACACCCAAAACGAGCGACGGTTCCGGCTGTTCCCTGATTCTACTCTAATCCAAAACTCTTCTTTTTTTCTTTCCCCCATCTTGCCATTTCATCTTAGTGCGCCTATAATCAGTCTCTGAATTATTTCCCAGAGGGAGGGATGTCATGCGCCTCTTTTTTGTCGCGTTCTGCGTTTTCTTCTTCTCTTACCTTTCGGCTCAGGAAGCGACGATAACGCTCGTGAACGGAAAAACCATCAAGGCGAAGATCGCCAAGATCGAGGCCGAAAAGTACAATGGCACCGGCCGCGAGACGGTGCGGGAGATTTCGGTTGTGCAGGGGAGTAGCGAGTATCTGCTCTCGTTCGACAAGATCGCCTCGATGCGCCTCGTGGAAACCGACGACATGTCGTGTTTCGAGGACTCGAACTACAAGCCGACGCGAGAATTCTGCACCCGAAAACTCGTTTACGAGGTCAAACTCAAGACCACTGACAAGAACAAACAAAAGATCGAGATAGTGGACGATCGCAAATTCATTTTCTCATTCGCCGAAAAGGTCGAGCCGGTGAGCACCTTTTTCTACAAGATCACCGCAAGCGACGAAGGCAAAGAGGCCGAAATCAACCTCAAAGACCTTGAATCGCGCGTCAAGGAAGCCCAGCAGAATGGTATCAAAACAATAATCTTCAACTGAAAGGAGTTACTATGCTCACCATTACAAAAGACAATTTCTCCAGAGAAATCGAACAATTTTCCGATGTCGTTCTGGTTGATTTCTGGGCTCCGTGGTGCGGCCCCTGCCGCATGATTGCGCCGATCCTCGAGGAAATCGCCACCAAGGATTTCTCGGGAGA
>CALITV010000178.1 GCA_938048925.1 uncultured bacterium
CGAAACTCTCGGCTTGCGACGGGAACAGCAGTAGATCGGCAGCACTGTACAAGAGCGGCAGATCGTTTGCAGAAAGAAAACCAACTTTGCGCACTTTTATCTGGGAAATGTTCGTCGGGAAAGGAGGTCGTCCCTTCCCCGAAGCAAGAAGGGTAACCGGTGCGGTCAATTGCCCGTCGAGTTTGGTGAGAATATCGCGCAAGAGACTGCCACCTTTGAGCGGATTATCGAGATGTTCGGCGGCAAAGAGCAAGACTGGTTCGTCACTGGTAATGCCAAAGTGCCTGCGGGCGGTGATCTTTTCTTGAGGGCTGAACAGGTCGAAAGGAATACCGTGCGGGATACGAACAATTCTGTGGTGCGCCGTGAGCGGGCTCCGGTGTAGGTGGTTTTCCATCCAGCGTGATGCGACGACGAAGACCGGTTGTGCTTCGTTATAGAGACGCCGTTTCCGTTCGGCAAGTTCTTTCGTTCGATCCCGCCCCAGCGCTGGATAGGTATCGAGGTCCGGGCAGTTTCCACAGCCGATTTCCCAGTTGGGGCAATCGAGCGGCGCAGTGCAGTGCCCCGTCACCGGCCAGAGGTCATGGACGAGCCAGTAGAGCGGCGCTATACGGGCTAACTTCGGTAAAAAAGCGAGGGGAAAATAACCGCTGTGGAGATTATTGAGAACGATGATATCGGGCTTCACAGCATGTGCCGCTCGCCGTATCGCCGGTCCGGAAAAAGGAAAGAAGGAGCCTTCGTAACCGATCTTGCGCGCGAGGCGGTCGAGAACCTCTTCGATAAGCCATCCGTAAAAACCGCGGGTAGCATAGACACGCGAGCGACCACTTTTACGTTTGGCGACGACAAAATAGTTGTCAGAGCCAAGTTTTGCGAGTTCCTCGGCGACGCGCATCATCGCAGTCGCCGCTCCACCATCCGAATCGCTTTTGTTTATGAAGAGAATACGCATAAAGAACAAAATATGTTACAGCGAGGGAAAGTCAAAAAAGAGGATGAGTGCTGGTTATTTGTGTTCTTCTTTCGAGACGGGGTGCGGCATGCTTACCGTATCGGTGAGTTTACTGTAGAGCGCTGTTTCTCCGGAGAGCGAAGCGCGGAAGAAGGCAACAAGGAGACCGCCGGTAAGGGTGCGGAAGGTCGCTTTCTGGTTGTTGTCACCACCGGCACAGACCGAACAGGTCATACCGCAGGAAGAAAGATCATCGGCATCTATCATGTCCATGTGACCAACACCGGCGCCGATGAGATGCCAAGTCGGCGAAGGAAGGTAAGGATACATATAAGCACTGTTACCGTTGGACGGTGCACAGGCTTGCATACCGGTCGGACCGAGTTCGGTCCCAATGAGAAGCGAAGGAGCGGCATAGTTCACCGGACCCGTGATAGGATTGGGATCGCTTCCCATCGGTGGAGGTGCAAGCACCGGATCAACCCCTGCTATCGCCTGAAACCGGTTCGGGTTGGTGAGAATCATCCGCCACGAGGTCTTGCCGCCGCGCGAGTGGCCGGAAAGACCGACCTTGGTGAAATCGGGAACCGCCGGAGCAGTATGCGTTCCCAACTGTGGGGTGATCCATCCGTCGAGCATCGTCATCATTTTTTCTGCTTCTTGGATCGTGGTGTCACCGCCGAGGAGGCTCTGTTCGAACTGTATCGAAACAATGATGAAACCGTGACTCGCCAGATGAGTCAGGATCTGGTCATAGTAGGTGTTCTTGAGTTGGAACCCGTGAATGAAATTGACATAGGGATAGGTCCCCGCGGCATTGGGGTAGTATATTCGCACCGCCATCGCGTTGCCGGCGGCGTTCTTCGCAAGATCCTTCTGCAACACCTGATAGGGACCGAGCGCGAAGACATCAAGGGTGGCTGACGCATCGTCATCGGGCATAGCGGGCTCATCGTCGGTCTCGGTCACATCGGTATCGGCGGATCCGTTGTCGGGATCAACATCGGCGTCGGGTGCCATAGAACAGGTACTGATATCGTACCCGGAACAGTCGCTCTTGCATGAAGCCCAGCCAACAATATAGGTGCTGTTGATCTCGGAGCACTCCTTTGCATCACCGTCGCACGCTTCACCCGGATCGGTTGTTCCATTTCCACAGGTGAAAGATGTATCGTCGGTCACCATCTCGTCGCTGGTTGTCGTGTCGGTGACTTCTTCATCCCCGACAGAGGTGTCGGCATCTCCTCCCCCCGTGTCGTTCTGCGTTTTCTTCGACTCATTTTCACAGGAACACCAGAGAAACGAAAGCATGACCATGATAAAAGGTAAGATCCTGCGCATAGCACCCTCCTAACAAAAGTGGACATGTCCTTACCCATGACCGACGCTACCGGCAAAAAGTTTTTCGTCAAGAGTTTTTGCGAAAAAACTCAGATTCGTTTCCGACTATCTATAATAAAGGTAACCGGGCCATCGTTGACGAGCGAAACCTCCATGTGGGCACCAAAAGAACCGGTTGCTACCGCAATGCCGAGATTCGAAAGTCGCTGTACGAGACGACCGAAGAGCGTCTGCGCCTCATCGGGCGGCATCGCCGTGTCGAACGAGGGGCGACGACCTTTCCGGATATCCGCCGCCAAGGTGAACTGGCTCACCGCGAGAATCGCTCCACCGGCATCGGTTATGGAACGATTCATCTTACCGATCTCGTCAGGGAAGATACGCAGTTCAGTTACCTTGCGCACGGTGAAAGAGATGTCCTCTTCGGTATCACCTTTCTCGATGCCGACGAGCAGAAGAATTCCTTGGCCGATCTCGCCGACACAGGTCTCTTCCACCGAGACCGATGAGTGCGAGACGCGCTGAACGACCGAGATCATATCAGGCGTTTTCGATAATGGTACCCGTTTTCCCGGCCAGAGCCTCGGCAAGTTTTGTTTCACTCGTGATGATCACCCGCCGGTCACGGAAAGTCTCGACGAAGTCTATCGCCGCCTGTATCTTCGGTCCCATACTGCCGGGGGGAAACTCTCCCTGCGCGAGATAGGCCTTCGCCTCGCGAGCCGTCATACGATCAATCCATGTCGGATTGCCTGACTTGAAATTGATGGCGACCTTTTCGACACCGGTAAGGATAATGACCTCGTCGGCCTGAATGGTCTTGGCGATCATGACCGAGGCGAGATCTTTGTCTATCACGGCGTCTATGCCGGTAAGATGCCCCGATTTGTCGCGGTAGACCGGGATCCCACCGCCGCCGCCCGCGATAACGGTGAAACCGCCGTCAAGCAGAGTGGTAAGCGCATCCGGATTGACCAGACGGAGCGGCATCGGTGAAGGGACGACGCGTCGGTAACCGCGCCCCGCATCCTCGACCATTTTCCATCCGCTCTTCATGCGGGCGATGGCCTTTTCCTGTGTGTAGAAAGGACCGACCGGTTTGGTCGGCTTGGTGAAGGCAGGGTCTCCGGGGTTTACTTCTATGAGGGTAACGAGGGTCGCCACACGAGGGCGGAGACCTCTTTTCATAAGTTGGTTCACGATACCCTGCTCGATCATGTATCCCATGCTTCCCTGCGTGTCGGCTACGCAGACGACGAGCGGATCGGGATACACCTCGGTTGCCGCCATCTCGTTGCGTATCAACCGCGCTCCGGCTTGTGGACCGTTCCCGTGGGTCACGACGACCTGATGACCATCGGCGATGAGCGAAACGATGTCTCCGACTGAATTCTCTACATTGCGCAACTGTTCGTCAGCGGTCCCTTTTTCTCCGGGTTTGATGAGCGCGTTTCCGCCGAGGGCAAGAACTATTCTCACAGGGTCCTCCGCAGAGAAATTACTGCTTGAACAACTTTTCTCGAATCGCTTTTTCGATTATGTTCTCCGATCCGGGGCGGCACTTAAGTTCATACCCGACGCGCACGATAGGCTTGTTCGCTTTTACGAGGCGGGAGAGATCTATCGGGGTCCCCGACAGCACGAGATCGGCGGGCGTGTTGTTGATGGTTGCCTCAAGGTCTCTTTTCTGCTCCGTCGAGTAGCCCATCGCTGGAAGAATACCCTGTCCAATACCGGGATAGATTTCGTAGGTCTGCTTTATTTTTCCGACAGCGTGCGGTCGCGGATCAGCCATCTTCTTGGCGCCGAATCGTTTCGCGGCGACCGCGGCGGCGCCGATCTTCATCTCCCCATGTGTCAGTGTCGGACCATCCTCGACCACGAGCACGACTTTGTCCTTGATATCTCCAGAAACCGTGAGCGCACTGTCTGCCTCGACAACTTGCGCA
>CALITV010000179.1 GCA_938048925.1 uncultured bacterium
AGCGCCCAGTTGTCATGTACCCGCTGATCGCGGCTCATCCAGTAAATTACCGGGCCACGACCGGGGAGGCCCGGTTTCAGAACGGTAAGACGACGTGGGTCAACCGGATGGAATTTCATTTTTCGGGTGCAAAAAGGTCGGTGACTTTCACCGCGGGGTGGTGGTAATGGTTATAGCCAACGCCCTTGTGCCCCCATGTGAGCGCCTGTTCGGGGCACCAGTGGAAGCAGGCCATACACTGTTCGCAGGAGCGGTTCCACGCGGGCCGCTTTTCGGCGATCATCGCAATGTTGCCGACTGGACAAACCTTCGCGCAGATGCCGCAGCCGGCGCATTTCTCCGACACTTTCCAGTTTTTGTCACTTGTGTTGACATGAGAGGCCCAGAGCGGGTGGATGACATAGCGGGCGAATTTACCGAGCAGTGATCCCTTGAGCTCTTTTTTCTCTCGTTTTCGAATCTTTGCGCATACCTCCTCGAGGGCGCGTTCGAAGTTGGCGTTTATTTTCTCCTGTTTGTTGGGAGCGGGGGGATTGTAAAAAGGAATGTAGTTTTCGACGGAGCGAAGCGCCCATCCGGCGTCGTTACGGAATCCTTTTGCGCTCAGCAGGTCATCCCACATCGGCAAGGTGTCGCCGGGCCAGCCGCCGTGGGTGAGGATGGTGAAGGTGTAGTTCGGTTTGGCGATATCGAGGTTTTTGAGAAACTTCTCGACAGCAAACGGCGGCCCCCATGCGTAAACGGGGAAGACGAAACCAACGGCGTCGAGATCGAGCGAGCGGTATCCCTCTTCGCGACGGCGCCCCATGTGTATGAGTTCGGCGCCGCCAAGTGCTTCGGCGGCCCGTTTCGCGGCGTGCAAACTGTTACCGGTGCCGGAATGGTAAAAGATGATGTTCGTCATGGGGTTACTCCGTTATCTCATTCTATTTTTGGAGCGCCTCTCCGGTCATCGGAACGAAACGGACGGGGAAGATCACCTGTCGGTTGAACATGCCGTTCACTTTTTCGATGACGACGAGTTCTTGGTAGCCATCGGGATTTCCCTGCGGAAAAATGAGGCGGCCTCCTTCTTTAAGCTGCTCGAGGAGCGGCGCGGGTGGTTGAGCAACGGCGGCGGTGATGAGGATGGCATCGAAGGGAGCCTGCTCAGGCCAGCCACGGTAGCCGTCGCCACAGCGGACGGCGATGTTGGAGTAGCCGAGTTGTTTGAGCCGCTTGTCAGCCTCTTCGGCGAGTTCTTTCACGATCTCGACGGAGTAGACCTGCGCGACGATTTCGGCGAGAATCGCCGCTTGGTATCCGGATCCAGTGCCGATTTCGAGAACTCGGTGATGTTTTTCTGGTTTTGCGAGCTCGGTCATGATGGCGACGATGTAGGGCTGTGAGATGGTTTGCCCCTTACCGATGGGAAGCGGACCGTCATCATAAGCGCGGGAACGCCAACTCTCCGGGACGAAAAGTTCCCGGGAGACCTTGCGCATCGCGGCAAGGACGGCGGAATGCCGAATACCGCGCGCCGCGATTTGTTCTTCGACCATAAGTAACCGCTGTCTTTCGTACATGGTTCGCGCCTCTTTGTGGTCACTGGCAGGCGGTCGCGAGGCGGCGAAGAGAAAAAAGAATGCTACCCCGGCGAACGATGTTCCGAGAAGGAGCCATCCAATCCGGCGGTTCATGCCGTCAGAGTAACTTTCCGCTTTCCGCCTTGAAGTGGCGCCGTACAAGCGGGACAGCGAGGAGGATAGCGGCGCCCGCGATGTAGATGGCACCGAAGGCGACGGGGAAGAACCACCACTTCACCCGCGATATGAGGTTGAGACCGTTCAGGATGAAGGTGAGCCCGGCAAGGCCGCCGAGTATGCCGAGTCCCCAGCGCGCCCAATCGTGACCGAGCCACACAAAGGCGCACAGGAAAAGGATGAGGATCGCTTTGAAGATTTGCTGGGTCATGTTCTCGGTACCTTGTCCGAGGTAGGAAACGAAGATGTTGAAGAGGGCGATGAACGCGAATACCCCGACGATGACATAGACCAAGAAACGCGCTTTCCGTTCTTCGGTGTTCATTGGTTCCTCCCGTTACAGTGAGAGCATGATGATAGCATTCTCGGAGGGGAAGTCAAAAGTTCTCGCGTGTGGTGTCCTCGATCCGAAGCGGTCACCGTGTCTTCCGTGTTTTTTTTCATTTGAAAAGTCTTTTCAGTTTTTCCGATTCCGAGGAAAAGATGACGACGAGGTTCATGCCGCGGGGTATGGAGGCGCCGAGCCGGTCGAAATTGACGAGCGCGATTTTTGCCTGTTTGAAGACCATGCCGCCGGCTACTCCGAAGGTTTCGCCGACGAAATCTTGGGAGTCCTGCTTCCCCTGAAGGATACCACGCTCCGGCTTCGCGGTGCCGTGTTTCAGGTCGTAGTCCACCCAGCCATGATCGAGATTGACCGATCGTTCGATGATAAAGAGGTCGGTTATCGGGACCGGGCCGAGACTGTCGCCCGGTGTGAGTTTCACATGAATGACGAGAGCGTCATAATCGAGCGCCTCGAGCGTCTTCTTGAGTTTGTCAGTCTCTTCGGGCTTGAGATCGCCGCGGATCATGACGAGCGGTCTGGTGCCTTTGACCGCGGGGATGATGATCTTCAACCACTCGGCCTGCCCGGGGTCGAAGAGGAACGCAATACGCAGACCTTTCTCGAGCGCGGCGGGGACGATGCCGCCCGGCGTTGTCGGAGAGACAAAAAGATAGGTGTTGGTGCGTGGCGATTCCGCTTTCGCCGGTGGTTCTTTGGCCATGACGGCGCCGGCGGTGAGAAGCGCGGCCCCACACAGCAAAAATGGCAAGACCTTCTTGAACATGACAGCCCCCACAACATCTCATGAGCCGGTTCGGATTGTATGTTGGGCGATTTCATTTTCAAGTGCAACAAGCAAACGATGTGGAAAAAGAAAGGAGGAGAGGGTTCTTGACAACACGCGATCCCTCTGATACCGTCCTTCGAACAACCTATCCCGTGGAGGTACTCATGCATCGGAATGTCCTTGAGAAGTTCCTGCGTTATGTTGCCATTGACACCCAGTCGGACGAGGGATCGGAGACTTCGCCCTCATCGGCGAAACAACTCGATCTTGCACGGCTCCTGAAAAAAGAACTCGAAGAACTCGGCCTCAAGAATGTTTCGCTCGACCAATACGGGTATGTAATGGCCGAACTTCCGGCAAACACCGAGAAGAAGATACCGACGATCGGCTTTATCGCGCACATGGACACGAGTCCCGACATGCCGGGCGCCAATGTGAAACCGCGGATCATCGAAAATTATGACGGGAAAGACATTCTTCTCAACAAAGATCTCGACCTGTGGATACGAGTGGGCGATTTCCCCGAGATAAAACAGTACAAAGGTCAGACGCTCATCGTAACCGATGGCACCACACTCCTCGGCGCCGACGACAAAGCGGGTGTTGCCGAGATCATGACGGCCATAGAATATCTCGTCAAACATCCCGAAATCAAGCATGGCACTATCAAGGTTGCCTTCACCCCCGACGAGGAGGTGGGCCGCGGTGTGGACCACTTCGATGTCGAGAAGTTCGGCGCCGATTTCGCCTATACAATGGACGGCGGTGCCATCGGAGAACTGGAATATGAAAACTTCAATGCCGCGATGGCGACAATCACCATACAGGGGCGCAACATTCACCCCGGCTATGCCAAGGATCGCATGAAGAACGCCCTTCTCATCGGCATGGAACTCAATGCGCTTTTGCCGGTGGAGCAGCGCCCGGAGTTCACGGTCGGCTATGAAGGTTTTTTCCACATCATGAGGTTCGACGGCACCGTCGAAAAAGCAACCGTCAAATACATCATCCGAGATCATGACCGCACGAAGTTCGAAGAGAAAAAGCGATTCATGACCGATGCGGTCGCGTTCATCAACCGTAAGTTCGGCGACGGCATTGCAACGCTCGAACTCAAAGATCAGTACTTCAACATGCGCGAGAAGGTCGAACCGGTCTTCCACATCGTCGAGACAGCGAAAAAAGCCATGGAATTATGTGATGTCGAACCGCGGGTGGTCCCGATCCGGGGCGGCACCGATGGATCGCGTCTTTCCTACATGGGACTCCCGTGTCCCAATATC
Source organism: uncultured bacterium (assembly GCA_938048925.1). Lineage (GTDB taxonomy): Bacteria > UBP6 > UBA1177 > UBA1177 > JAKLFG01 > CALITV01. Next base: position 4,141 of record CALITV010000179.1, read on the forward strand.
TTCGCCGGTGGCCACAACTTCCACGGCAAACTGGAGTATGTCGTGGTCGAGTCCATGGAAAAGGCGACCGCCGTCATCCTCAAGATCATAGACCTTTATACGAAAAAGAAGTAGTGACGGTCATTGTAACGTCGGCAGAGGCGTCGGCGCTCCGGTTATCCGTTGGGGCTCTCCTTTGATGAGATAGAGGCTCGTCCCCCTTTTTCCGGCGCCGAAAAGTACCTCGGTCACGCCGGGCAGGTCAACCATCTCGGGGAAGAGAAATCCCTCTTGTACAGTGAGCCTTCCACCTTGGAAGACCAGCAGCCGCCCGCTCTGCGGCTCGACCCACGGCGAAACCATTCCGTTGCCGCGCGGTGTGACTGCGGCGACCAGCTCCATGATTTGCTTCTTTTCATCGAAGCGATAGAGGTATATCTGCAGAAGAGTAAATCGAGGAAGGCGTAAAAGTCGCCGCTCTCCTTCACCCGAATAGAGAAAGGTCACCAAAAATGGCCCCTTTTCGCTGCAAGAAAGAGATATCGGTTTCTCGATGACGGTGCCGCCGAAGGTGTCGCTCTCACGCTCGCTTGTCAGAAAGTAATTACGCCACTCCTCTAGGGCGATGGAGCCGCCGCTCAGGATGAACTGCCGCGCACCGGTCCCTTCGGGTTTCCCCGCGTGGAGCATCCAGAGAGAACCTTCTCCGTTGAGACAGAGCGAGAGTATTTCGTCGGTGGCGAAGTTGCGGGTTCGTATATGATCCAGTGTTCCGTCGCCACCGCGGTAGAGGGTAAGACGCATACCGTCGCCAGAAAGCGACTTCGCCGCAAGGATATCGAGTTTCGGCTGGTAGGCGATCGGCACTGATCCGGGATACATGCCGTCGAGCCGATGGAGGCGATAACCGTCGAAACGGTGCCAGTAGGGCCACGAACCGTCGTCTATTCGGATAAAAATCCCGCTTTCAATGACAATCCGGCAATCGCTTCCCTCACAGAGTGTTCGGGTTCGTTCACAGGAGAACAACAGCGAAAAGGCAAAAACAACGGTGGAAATAAGGGAGGTGAAAAGACGACAAAGCACGGGGTGCTTCGTCAATATTCCATTGACTTGAGTTCTTTCTCAGCCTCTTTGTAGAACTCATTCTCGGCGGTAACGAGTTTGAGGATTGAGCGGAAGAGTTCCTTGGCTTTGGTCGGGTTGAAACTCTTCATGACCTTCGCTTTGTCGAAGAGTTTTTTCACCGTCTTTTCCTTTTCATCGAACCATTTTTTGCATTCAACCTTGTCGGGGTCTTTCTGAAGGCACTTCTCGTAGTTCTCATTGGCGACGACATAGTTGTCCTTCTTCTCCATGTCAAGCGCCTTGGCATAGTAACCGATCGCGTAGATCTTGTCTATTCGCTGCGAGAAGTCGGTGCCACCCGGAACGATCTCTTGGTCGAGCGCACGGGCCGCCTCGAGGTTGTCAAGAATAAGGCTGTAGTTGAGAAGATTTACCCCTTCGAGTATCTTGTCGCGCACCTTGTTGAAGTTGAGAAGTTGGCTCTTGAGGGCGAGCACTTTCGCATCTTCCTCACATTCGCACTTTATCTGGCTTACCTTGACGATTGCCTCGATCGCTTCGTTGTATTTGCCTTTGGAACACATCTGAAGCACCAATTCACGGGCACGGGAAAGTTTGTCGGCGTTTTTCTCGAGTTCGGCGCGCTTGCGTTCGAGTTCCTTCTGGCGCTCCCGCTCGCGGCGCTCCCGCTCCCGTTCGAGGCGCTCTCGTTCCCGTTCTTCCTCTTCACGGC
>CALITV010000180.1 GCA_938048925.1 uncultured bacterium
GAGGTGAAGAAATCACCCGTATAGATCCGTTGATAGACGAAAAACAGGAGGATCATGGGCACTGTGCCAACTACCAAAAAGGAAATGTTGCCGAGGAAGTTCCGCCAGCGGGTTGGGAAGGGGAAATTGGCGTTTCCCGGAGGGAACAGGGCTTCACGGAGGAGGAAGAGCGCGAGCGCGATGCCCGTGAGAAAGGCGTCCCACGGTCGGAAGAAGAGTATGCAGCCGGTAAGCAAGCCGAGAAAGGTCAGACGGCGACGAGAATATCGCTGTTCGGGAGTAGAAATGACCAGAACGACGAAAAGAACGAGCAACAGCACGCTGGGATGCGAAAAATAGGAGGCGGCATGAAAGGCAGTCGATGTGGTCAGGGCGAAGAAAAGGGTGGCGAGGATACCGGTGACGCGGGAGCCGGACAGACGCACTGCGACGACATAGAGCATGAGGAAGATTGTCAGCGATACCGCCATATTGGTCCATTCGATGCTCTCGAGTAGTTTCATTGCGGCAAGGAGAAGAGGAAATCCGGGCGGATACTTCGAAAATTCCCGGTCGGGCAGCGTCGCGACATGGTGGCGTTTGAAGTGCGGCGCCACCTCGATGGGGAGCGGCTTGTTCCAGAGCATACCGCGCGAGAACACATTCGCTTGAAAGATCATGCTCGTTTCGTCGCCCGATACCGCATAGCGCTTGAGCGAATACTCTTGGGTGAAGTGCCAAAGATAGAGAAGCGCCGGAAGGATGCCGATAAGAAAACAGATCGCAACGCGGCGCGAAAGGAAAAGGCGTCCGCGGTGAACCACTGCGGCAGTGAGGAGGACGCAGAGGAGGAGGCCGATCCAAGCGCCTGCGGTGAGGACGACGACCTTGGCGGTGGCGAAGAGGTTCGAGTCTTCGATAGAGGTGGTGGCAAGCACAACGCCTTCGCGAATGAAGGTGATGGTGCAGAAAACCGCTCCGAGCAGGCAGAGAATCGCTGTGGTAGTCCGCAGCGGCCGCCGACGGATCAATGCAAGAATATCCACAACACTTCTATGACGACAAGAATGAGCAGAGCAATGATGGCGATCGTCAGCCAGTCGAGCGATTTCCGGGAAGAGATCGGGGATGTGGCTTTTTGCGACAAGTCTTTGAGAACATTCGCTGCTTTTTCGTCGTCGGGCAGAATGACTGTTTTGCTCTGCAGTTCACCCTGTACCGGCTTTTTCGGCTCCATAGGCATCTCCGGAAGAGACGATAATGCCGAAGCGACTCTAGAGAAAAGCGGCGAAAAAGTCAACGGAACGCAAAAGCGTTATTCGTTGAGAACATAGAATACCACGCGGCGGTTACGGGCGCGGTCTGCCTCGAGATCGCTCGAGGCGACCGGTTCGTCGGCGCCGATACCTTTCGTTTGGATACGCGACGATTGAATGTCCCGATCAACGAGCCACAGTTTTATCGCCTGCGCCCGTTTGAGGCCCAACTCCGGTTTCTCGGTGCGATCGGCGTGGCCTTCGATGCGGACCTTGAGGGTGTAGTTGGTGGAAAGCAGGAGGTTTATCTTCTCGAGTTTGACCCGCGAATCGTCGGTTATCTCGGTTGAGTTTTCTTTGAAATAGAGAATCTCAGCCATGGGAGTACCACTCTTCGGCTCTGGTTTTTGGGGCGCCGGAGCTGGCGGTGCCACCGGTTGTTTGGGAGTAGTCGTCACTATCGGCGGTGTCGCCGCTTGTTTCGGGGTGGACGCGGTAACGGGCGGCTGTTGTGGTTGCTGGGAGACCGGAGGTGCAACGATCGGCTGCGGCGCCTGTTTCGTGGGTGCGGTAGGCGGAGGAGTCGTCTCTTTCTTTTCTGTTGCCGGTGCGCCGATTTCGATTACCTTCGGTTTTTGTTCAGATGCCGCCGTTGCCTCCGATTTTTCCTGAGCAGATTCCGCCGCTTTTTCCGGCTTTGCGGACGCCGTTTCGGTTTTGGGCGGCTCCGGTGCCGTTGCGGGCTCGACCGGTGCTTCGGATGCCGGAGTCGTTTGCGCAGAGGGCGACTTTTCTTCATGCGGCAAAGTCCATGAAACGCCGAGGAAGAAACGCATTTCGGGAGACGCGAATCCCTTGACGATGCCGGCGCCACCGCCTGCCGTGAGAGAAAGATTTATCGGTTCGTAACGCAAACGAGCCGAAAGGAGCGCTTCCATCGGGGATTCGGCTTTCTTGCCGAATGTCTTGCCGGCGGTCGTCGCCGCGGAAAGTTCGGCGGTGAACGAAAGCATCTCCGGTATCGCGAAAGCGGTTGCCTGCAGGCGGAACCCTACTTGGTCGGCTATATGGAGCGGCCCGATAACGGTGTCGTTCTGCGTGAGCCGGTAGAAGAGATTGATGCCGCCGCCGGCCCAGCGCGAAGAGATCTCCGCGGCTACGGTCGGGGAAAAAGTCACACCGTCACTTCCCGAGAGGTCGTGAAGCGCCTGTCCGGTCGGAAAGGTGAGCAGCGAAACGAAAGCAAGCGAGAAGAAGCGATCTTCGGTACGGAACAGCCGTGCCCGCGCCGCGAAACGGGTATCACCGAGAGAGCCCTTAGGGAGACCGTCCCTGTCGTTCCACCCGTCGCCGCTTTGGAACATGACCGCCGGCTGAGCGATTCCGAGATCAACCCATTCGAACAGGCCGAGTGATAAGAGAATGTCGGCAGTCAGGTGATCGCCGACTACCGTACGGGTGACACGATCGGTCGCCGTGTCGAAGAGTCGAATGGGATTTCGCTCGTAGGTGAAGGAGAGACCGAGTCCGAAAGAGAGGTGTTCCATCATGCCGGCGCCAAGAAAAGCAGAGGCGTCGTTCGAGAAGGGGGACGGCTTATGATTCTCCGGATCGGTCGTCGGTTCCGCCGCGAGCGGCGACCCGAGCAGAAGGATCAAGAAGGCGGAGAGAAAATGGCGTTTCATAGTCTCTTCCTTAATAAGTTACGCGATGCTCATCCTGCGTAAGATGGACGCAATGCCGAGAAGCGCGATGGCCAACCATACTCCTGCGACTGTCTCCGGCGATTCGCCGTTCTCGACGGTTGTGAGCGAACAGCCGCCGCCGCCGGACACTTCTATCTGATCGGCCGTCGCGCCGTCGGCGCCGTTGCACACATAGTAAGTGTGGCCTTCCTTAATCTCATCCTCGTCGAGAACGCCGTCGTTGTCGTAATCAGTGCCGGTCTCGATTTTGAAACCGCCGTTCGCGCAGTTCTCCCCCGGTTCTTCCGAAGAGACATTGACGAGCGCATTCGACCCGTCCGCGCCAGTGTCGCCTTTATCTCCTTTGGGGCCAGTGGCGCCGTCTTTCCCATCGGTTCCATCCTCGCCGTCGGTGCCGTCAGCGCCGTTGCAGACATATTCGGTGTCGTCAACTTCTTCGGGGTCGAGCACCCCGTCGCCGTCATCATCGAGCCCCGCTTCTATTTTCTTCCCACCGTTTACACAGTTAGCTCCTGCGGGTTCGTCGCTTACCGAAACGAGAGCATTTTTACCGTCGGTACCATCTGTCCCATCGTGCCCGTCGAGGCCATTTTGGCCATCGACACCATCAACACCGTCAGCGCCACCATCAGCTTCCGCGCTATCAGCATCGTCGCTGGCGGCCGGCTCGCCGCGAAGGGCGCCCGGCGTGCCGAGCAGGCCGACCTGCATCAGTTCCTCGATCCGCGGCAGATCGTCGAGAGCACCGAGATCCAGATGATCCAGAAAATCCGTCGTGGTCACCCAGGTCACCGGCCTGCCGGGCGTCTCTCTCCGGCCTTTGGGCTGGACCCACCCGGTCTCGATCAACAGGTCGAGCGTGCCTTTGTTGGTGCTGACGCCGCGCAATTCCTCGATCTCGGCGCGCGTGATCGGCTGGTGATAGGCGATGATCGCGAGCGTCTCGAGGGCAGCGCGTGAGAGACGCCGGCTTTGCACCGTCTCCCGCTGCAGATAGGGCGC
>CALITV010000181.1 GCA_938048925.1 uncultured bacterium
TCGCACTTCTTTCACAATCTCACCTCACTGGGCATTGGTTACTTCACCGTTGACTGCAGAAACGAACGCCACTTCGTTGACTGGGAATGGCTTTGCCGCTTGCCGGCGGTCGCCGAGACGGCCCACTTCCGCCATGTCCGCACCGAGAGGCCGCTCGATATCCTCATGGATGGCCGGCGGGGGACCTCGCTCATCAGGAAGCCGTCGAAAGGGACTGCCGGGGAGGAGCGCACGCAATGATACGCGGTCTCCTTACGCTCGCGGCGGGGATCGCCTTCTTCCTCTACGGAGTTGATCATCTCGGCAGGCTGCTCGCCCGCATGGCGGGCGGCCGAGTCCAAGAGTTGCTCGACCGGTGGGTGAACACCGACGCAAAACGCTATGTCTACGGGCTGGCGGCCACCGTAGCGCTCCAGTCGTCGAGCGCGACGACCGTCCTCCTCGTCGGAATGACCTCGGCGGGACTCCTCACCGCCGCCGAGGCGCTTTCGTTCACGCTGGGGGCCAACCTCGGTTCGGTAAGCACCGGCTGGATCGCCGCCGTGAAGATAACGGTCCTCGGCCTTCCGCTCTTCATCGTCGGCGTCGTCGGCAACTTCCTGCCGATCCGCGCCTCTCTTCGTCACTTCTTCGGTTTTTGCGTCGGCCTCGGCATCATTTTGTTCGGCCTCGACCTCATGGGACAGGCGGTCGCGGCGGTGCGCGAGAATCGAACGCTCATTGCACTGTTCGCCCGGTTCGATGTCGCAACCTCGGTGAGCGCGTTACTGTTCGTCGTTATCAGCGGTGTTCTGTTCACCGCCGTTATTCAGTCGAGCGGCGCAACGCTTGCGATCGCGGTTGCTGCCGTCTCGAGCGGGCTGTTCTCGCTCGAGCAGGGGTGTGCCCTTTCTCTCGGCGCGACGCTGGGGACCACCGTGACGGCGCTCATCGCCGCGATTCGTGCCGGCACCGAAGGGCGACGCCTTGCTGTTATGCACGCCGGAGTCAACGGCGCCGGCGTGGTCGGCGGGGTGATACTTTTCTATCCGCTCGTGAAGGCGTCGGCAATCACCGTTCCGTTTTGGGAAAACGGGGTGGCGGTTACCTTTTACCTTACTCTCCACAAGATACTGCTCTCGTTGGTCATGTTCCGCTGGCGGCGGAGGATCGCCGCATTGGTCGAACGCCTGATCCCCGACCCCTTCCCCGGCGTCCGTCAGCGCGTCAACCTGCCGCTCGACGGAAAAGAGAGCGCCGATATTTGCTCGAAAGTGCGGGGGCAGGTGTCGCTTTTCTACCGGTATCTCCGTGACATGAGCGCCTTTGCGCTCATCGTTTCTCTCCGCGCCGGCCGCGCAACGCTCATGACCAAGATCGAGCAGTACGAACAAATCGTTGATCAGGGGCACAAGCGGGTGGCGCACCTTCTCCACGGCGCCGCCGGCGAGCCGCAGACCGAACGGTGGCTGCTCCTCAAGATGTCGGCCGAGGCCGAATCCATCGGCGACCATCTCAAATCAATCGCCGCCTACGGCCGCCGCATCCGCGAGCGGGTCGCGGAGCCTCGACCGCTCGAACGCCTGCTCATTCACAGCGCACACCGCCGCGTCTTCACCTTTTTCCATCGAGTCTGCATCGTCGGCGACTTCCGGCACGAAGACCTTGCGCTCAGCGAGGAGAACGAACTGGCAATACGGCGCGACAAGCGGCGGCTTCTGCTCAGCCTCACCGAAGGACCCGACCTGCTCGACTCCGATACCGTGCTCGAGGTCGCCGACATTCTCTCCGAATACAGCAAGGTCAATCACTCGGTGCGCCGCGTTCTGCAGGTGAACCTCGATATGCGCGATGGAACCGGCATCTATCGCTATCCGTCCGGCAGGTAAGGTGATCACGAAAAAGTATCGTCCCTTCCCCCACTGTCCCTTCCTTTTTCCATTTTCCATTGGGTCTCCAATTGCTTTTGACGGGGAACTGTGCTATCTTGTAGGCAGAGAACGCTTTCGAACGGGGGAAAACGCCGGACGGAGATATCTGTCGTGAGGGGAGACATCATGAAGAGGACACTTTTTTTCTGGGTGCTCTTGGGGCTGCTGGTTTCCTGTTCGGAGGGTGGGCGTCAGAAGCCGCTCGACGCCGACACGGAGCCGCTCGACGCCGACACGGAGCCGCTCGACGCCGACACGGTGGTCTGCACCGAGGGTGTGCTCCGGTGCAACGACGCGGAGCAGGTAGAAAAGTGTGTAAGCGGCGCATGGGTGCTCTGGGACGACTGCGCAAAACTGGGCATGTTCTGTGTGGTGCGGGGGGGGACGGCGCAGTGTTACGAGACGATACCCGATGCCGAAGCGGTGGGAACCGACGAAAGCGAGACTTCCGATCTCACGACGGAGGTCTCTGATACCGAGGAGGCGACATCCGAGGCGGGCGACGAATCTTCCGATTCCTTCGACGAGGCGCCCGACAGCGATGCCGAAACACCCGCCCCAGTGGACGATGCCGCAGTGTCCAATGAAGACGATGGGGAGGCAGCGGATAACTTTTCCGACAGCGCCGACGAGCAACCCGATTTCGGGGACGAAGCGGCGGTTGACGACGGGACATTTCCCGATGAGGACCTCATCTGGCCGAACCCCTGCGACAACTCTCCCAACGCATTTAATTTAAACGAGCCGGTTCCAAACGCCACGAATGTTTCTTTAACGCCCAATTTTGCTTGGCAGGCGTCAAGCGATCCTGATTTGGGCGACATTGTCAACTACACTTTGCAGATAACGCAAAACAACGATTTTAACAATCCTTTATTTAGCATAGGGGTTGGCGAGACCACAAGCCACACTTTGGCGACGCCGCTTCAAAACCAAACGGCTTATCAATGGCGGGTTATAGCTGAAGACAGCTGTGTTCCACCGAACAAAACGATTTCCGCGGTGAGGGAATTTACAACTGTTCCGCAAGGGTGCAATCCGAGTTCATATACTGACACCAATTTTACATCGGGGGTGCACACTGACACAGTGGCATTAAATGGGACGCTTTCTGTTGCTGAAGATTACAATGCTTGGACAGAAAAGTATGA
>CALITV010000182.1 GCA_938048925.1 uncultured bacterium
CGGCGAAATACTGGATTACCGCGTGGGTAGCGGCGCGGGTTGCAATACGCCGGAACCGCGGGTCACGGAGCGCGTTCGAGTCGGTCGTGTTGTCGTGAAACGCCAGTTCTATCAAGCAGGCGGGCATCTCGTTGTTGTAGGAGGGGTTGAGTTCGCCGAACCATGCGCTGTAGAGGCCGATTCCCGAAACGGGCCATGTGGCATCCCATCCCTCGCGAAGGGCGGCAACGACATTGTTGTGGAGGAGTGTCGCCAACTCTTCGCTCCCTGCCTGCGCTGCCGGTTCCCAGCCGGTACCCGGATCGTTCGGCCCATAGACATAGGTCGAAGTGCCGCGGGCGGCGCCGTTGTAGGCATTCGAGTGCCACGAGATAAAGACGCTGTCATCCCACCCTGCCTCGTTTTCCCATGCCGCCCAGCGCGAACGGGTCGTCACATCGTCAGAGTTGTCGCCGGTCGAGGTATCATAGACCGTCGTCGGTGCACCGAGCAGTTGCGCAAAGTAACGTGCCGCCTCTTCCCAGAGCAGCCGTCCCGACACTCCACCCCCGCGGGCGATGATCCCGGAACCGCCGCCAAACCGCACCGCATCGGCGATCACATAACTGCCGCCGACCGTATCGTCGGCGTGGAGCGTCACCGAGCCGCTGGCGGGATCGAATCCTGCGTTGAACGGGAATTCGCCGAGCGGGAACCATGTGTTACCGTGATGTCGCTGATCAACGGTTACCACCGTCACACCGCCGGCATGGCGCACCTCGTAGCGCGCTGCCGGTGCCCGGTCAGAAAGCGCCCGGAACGAGACAGAGACCGTGTAGCGGCCGGTTGCCGGTATATTCGGCGTCCAGCGGGCCCAGCGCCCCGAGGCAGGCGAGGTGACACGGTAATGACCCGTCTCGAAGGGATTCTGTCCCGTTGTCAGGGGGATCGCGAGGCGTCCCCAGCCGCTCCCCGACGATTCCCACCACCCTTCCGATTCTTCGTAGAAACCATTTGCCGGAAGCGTCACCCCATCGGCATCATCTACGACAACCGCAACGGTATTCCGGTCGGTCTCGCGCGCCGTCAGAACGAGCGCCCCCGCGTTGCGGAGCATCGGCACAAGGTAGTAGGAGACGATCTCGGCGTTGGAGAGGTCTTCGACGAGGTTTATCGTGTTGCCCCGCTGGGTTGTCCATGCACTGCCGGTGTAATACCAGCCATGCCCGGCACTGAGATACACCGTTTTTCCGGCGAGCGCCCCTCCACTACCCGTTGGCGCGCTCCGCGGGAACCCGATGCGCGGCTTCGGCTGGGTTGCCGTCATCTCATACGGCTTCGGTGGTACCGGGGGAAGTGCAGGAAGGAAAGAACGGATGTCGCGCCACGACGACTCGCCCGGATAACGCGCTAGGATCACCAGATGCCTGAACGGCAGGTGCATTCGACCGAAGAATATGGTGGCAAGCCGGCTCATCTCTCCCACCTGTGCCTCGGTGAATTTCTCCGTTCGGGGTATCGTCACCCGCAGAGAAACCACCCGTCGCGTCGGATCAAGCGTCGCGCCATCAATCGAGACATCGTTTACGATTCCCTGCGATCGCCACAGCGCGGCGAGATCACCCGTTGTAATCTCCTGCGCCGCGAGCGAGAACCACACCGACGACATAACAAGTAGCACTGCCATTCGCATAGCCACCTCCACACGTTGATCCGGTACCAAGTACCATATTACGCTTTTCTTTTTTTCGCAACCGATCTTTTTCTTTCCTTGCCTCTCTTCATGAAACAGGATATTATGAAGAAGTTTTTGGATCTATCAAAAGCAGGGGGAAATTATGTCGAGAAATCTTCTTTGGTTTTGCGCGGCGTTTATCGCGCTTTTCGTCGCCTGTACCAGCGGCACCAAGAGCAAGATAAAAGACGATGTCGTTCTTTCTGACAGCGACACGCTGGCGGGTGACAGCGACGAACTGTTCACGGACGCCGATTTTTCGCTTACCTGCGGAAACGGCGTCATTGACGGCGGCGAGCCGTGCGACGGGAACACCGAATTCTGCGCGACGATAGACCCGGTGCTCTACGGCGGCGGCAAGGCAAAGTGCCTCGATGACTGCTCCGGCTACGACACCGCGACCTGTGACGAAAAGCAACCCAAATGTGGCAACAATATCATAGAACAAGGCGAGAGCTGTGACGGGGGAACCAAAACCTGTGTATCACTCAGCGCCGACTATATCGGAGGAACCGCCGCCTGCAAGAGCGACTGTTCCGGCTGGGAGACCTCGACCTGCATCACTACGGCGATGTGCGGCAACGACTCGCTCGATAACGGCGAGACCTGCGACAAGGGGACCAACAGCGTGACCAAGGTCAAGAACTGCGTCGAGATAGACCCTTACTCCTTCTCAGGAGGTAAGGCGAAGTGCAATGCAACCTGCGACGGATGGGACACCTCGACCTGCGACGAAATCGTTTCCGATGAAGACACCGTTGATTTCGATACGGTAGATAACGATATCGTGACTGATGACGGCTTTTCCGACACCGACAACGCATGCACCAACGACTGCATGGTGCCGAATCAGGAGCGCTGCTTCAACGAGACAGCCCAGAAATGCCTGCAGGGATACGACGGGTGCTACCACTGGAGCAATCTTGACATCTGCTACCAGCACACCCCTCCCGATGTCTGTTACTTCGACGGATATGACGCCTATTGTATCGACAACTGCACCAGTGACTGCACCGCAGGCGACCGCCGGTGTAACCCGACCTATGTCGATCAAGTGGACGACTGTGTGCTTGGAGGTGACGGTTGCTACCATTGGACCTTCCTCTCAGATTGTTCCGAATGGGGCATGACTTGCGTCGATCCGGGGGTCGCGGGATGCGAGGTCGAGACAACCGAACAGACCGACACTATTGGATCTTCTTCTTCTTACTTTACCGGCGGCGACCGGTTGAAAGGAAACTACTTCTCCTGTACTACCTCGCGGACAGTGACCGGGGTCAACACCTACATGCACTTCTCCGGTGGGCTGGACATCACCTATGTCATCTATTCTTCGGCAATTCAATCAGGAACTTACAGTCTTTTATCACAAAAAACGATGCATCACTACTCAAGTGATGGTTCGGCCGGCTGGTATAGTTCGGGCGAGTTGTCGTGGGCGCTCACCGCGGGCAACTACTATTTCATCGGAGTCTATTTCGGCACGACCGACAATCCCTCGTCTCCCGACCCGACCTATTATTATGCAACCTCGACTACGACAATACCGCTGGCTTTCGGCACGCATCTGGGGGGCGGCAAATCGGGCACCTATACAAATCTGCCGTCGTCTATCACGAGCGTTGACAACGGCTACGGTTATTACATGAGCATAATCTCCAAGTAAATGAGCCGCTTTTTCCTTATCTCCTCTTTATTGCTTTTTGCCGTTTCCGCGGGTGCCGGTGCTCCTACTTCCCCTTCCCTCAAGGAGAAGAGCCTGCCACCACTTGGTACCTATTACCTCTATATCGAGCCGACAACCCCTCGTTATCTCATCGAGAAGGCACGTACTAAAAAATGGCAATTTGCCTTTCTTTTCGATCAGCGACAGGCGGCATGGCTTCGGGAGATCGTTCCCACTTTGCAGGGAGCATCGCCGATCATCTTTCTGAGAGGAAACCTCTCGGCGATGGAGGAACTCCGACTCCGCGAAACGCTCGATTTCTTCAACTACGAGGTGACACTCGTTCATATCAAAAGAGGCACGAACGATCTCCTACCCCAACTCCCTGTGAAGGGAACAGTTACTATCGAACAGGCGGTGCAGAGGGAAAAACCGGTATTTGTCCTGCAACGCGGTAAACAGCCGCCCGAAACGGCAGTGATGCTTTCACCTCTCGATGAGCGCGCCTTCGGCGAACCGTTTTCGGTGACGGCAGGGCTTCTTTTCCCGCGCCACGGATTCCGCTTCGTCTCGATAGAAAAATCTGCCGAAGCAAAGTCGTGCGCCGGAGATCGGGTTGTCGTCTTCGGCACAAAGGAGAAAGAAATCGAGAAATTTATTGAGAAATGGTGACTCACCGCTATAATAGAGGCCGATTATGAGAAAGTCGAAACGGAGGAAGATATGCGAAGCATAATGGCGATTTTCTTCGTCACGGCGACGACAATCCTCGCCGCAGCCGAGGAAGGATGGCAGATCACCGAAGAAGTCGCGGTGAACGGCAGCATCGTCATCAAGCGTTCTTACCTGAGTGATCAGGTCATCAAAGTCGTCAACGAATCTCCGACCGGGAGCACCGAGACGATCGTGGATCTCGCCGGCGACAAGGTGATCATCATCAATCACTTCCAAAAAACCTATCAGATCTCGAAACTCTCCGACTACCTCAAGTTTGCAGAAAACATCGCAAGCGGACTCAAGAACAGTGGATACGCCGATCCCGAGAAACTCGACCCGAAAATCGTCTTCATAAAAAAAGGGGTTGAAAAAGTGGATAGTTGGGACACCGTTCACTACCTTGTCACGGTTGACGGCAAGGAATATCAAGAGATCTGGATCGCACCGGCGCTCAAAACGAGCCGGCTCATCGAACTGCGTAAAAAATACGCCGCCTATCTTCCCGAGACGCTCGTCAAATATCGCGTTCTCGAGGAAAAGATAAAGGATAAGGCGGCTTCCGAGGGACTCATTGTCAAAAGCGTCAAGATACCGCTCAACAAAAAGTTGCCACGGGTCGAACAGACACTGAAAGAGATCGCACCGCTGGTTCTTTCCCCCG
>CALITV010000183.1 GCA_938048925.1 uncultured bacterium
ATGAAACCGGAAGACGGCACGGCCCTGCTCGCCATCGGCCTCGGAAAGGCGGTCGTTGACGGTGAGCAGGTCTTTCGCTTCTGTCCTCGTTGGCCGAAAGCACGCAATCAATCGCTCCCGGAAATGCTCGATTCTTCCCAACGCTTTTTCTACGCCGTAGATCTCCGCAAGAACGACATCTCCCTTCTCGAAGGCGAGAAAGCGACCCTCGTCCGTCTCGAAGTCGGCGAAACCGAAGGAAACGAATTGCTCGATGCTTGTTTTTCCACCTTCGACCCCACGCACCAGACGAAGCGTCCGGGCAGATCGTTCCCTGGCCCCCGTATCGTCGATTTCGCCGCCATTCTCGAGTACAATCGTCCGCCGCTCGCCGAAGCGCTTCGCACGGTGCTTTCCATCATGAGCCACGCCTTCTCGACACCGGTCGAGATGGAATTCGCACTCGATCTAACCGAAGAGGAGGTCGGTGCTCCGACGCTCTCGCTTCTTCAAGTCAAACCTCTTGTTCACGACACCCGCGAGCATCGGATAGATCCCGACACGATTTCTCCCGAGGGCATACTCCTCTACACCACGCAGGCGATGGGCAACGGCACGATCGAAGACATCCACGACATCATCTACATAAGCCCCGAACGATTCGACCGAACAAAGACCGAGGTAATGGCAGCCGAGATAGCGGCGTTCAACAAGGCGCTCAAAGCGCAGAACCGACGTTACCTTCTGATAGGACCGGGGCGGTGGGGATCATCCGACCGTTTCCTCGGTGTCCCTGTTGATTGGAACGCGATATCGCATGTCCGCGCCATCGTGGAGGTTGGTCTTCCCGACTTTGTGATAGAACCCTCTCTCGGCTCCCACTTTTTCCATAATATCACCTCCCTGAACATCGGCTACTTTACCGTTAATCCCGCCGACGCCGCGCATTTTCTCGACCTGCGCTATCTCGCAGCGCTTCCAAAGGAAAAGTCGGGCTCTTTCGCCCATCTCTGCCGAACCGACTGTCCGCTCCTTGTTCGCATGGACGGCATAAGAGGGCTTGCGGTGATAGAAAAACCCAAAGGGTAGCGAAGGAAAAACGAGGCGCGCCCGGCGCCTATCTTTTGGGATAAGCAAGGTCCCGGTACCACAGGCATACCGCCGCGAACGCGGTAGCGATATGCTTCACCTTTGCCTCGATACCACGACTCTTTAGTGTGTACTTCGTGACGCCGCGCATCGCCATCGCCTCCTCCGCCATCTCGCGGACCCGCGCTTCGACATAGGAAAGCGGCGCATGGTTGTGGTGCTCCATAATGACGCCGTTGAGCGACCGATCATCAGGGATCGCAATGGCGACCGCCGCAGAGATGGTTTCCCCCGGTTCGCTCGAGGTAATGGCCGCGTAAGCAAGCGGCAGAAAACTGCCGGGCGGTATCGCAACGGCTTCGACCTCTTCGGAAAAAGGAGGAAGGATGGAACTCATCTTGAGGAGGTTGGTGTTCCCGATGCCTGCCTTGAGAAGCGCTCCGTCAAACGAGGTAAGTTCGGTACGCCCTTCGCTGGCGCCGGCACACAAGAAGTGGATGTCGGGGACATGCCTCACATCTATCATTGCGCTCTCCATCATTCCAGAGACCATGCGGGCATACTACCGATCGTTCTTGTGGAGTCAAAAGTTTTCTTTCTTTTCGAATCAAGAAGAACCGAGAAGAGAAACGGTGAACTCGAAACGATCGTCCACCACTCCTTCGTAGAGAAACCGGTAGGCCGCCTGATTGGCGAGCACTTTTTTGACATAGTCGCGCGTCTGAAAAATAGGAATGTTCTCCACGAATTCGTCGAGATCCAACCCCTGCATCCGCTTGATCCAGCGGTCCACCTTCCCCGGTCCGGCATTGTAGGCAGCCGCCGCGAATGCGACATTGCCGTTGTATTTCTTCAAAAGATTGCTCAAGAATTTGATGCCGAAACGGGTATTGGTGAAAGGGCGCTTGAGACGATCGAGGGTCACCTTACCGCCGTATCCCTCCTGATCGGCGAGCGCCTGCGCCGTGCCCGGCAACAATTGCAAAAGGCCGACGGCGTTCGAGACCGACACCGCCTGCGGATTGAAGAGGCTTTCCTGTCGCATGATGGCATACACGAGCACCGGCGGCACTCCGTAGAGCGACGCATGGGTGATCACCTCCTCTTCATACGCTAGAGGATACTGCAAGCGCGCGAGCGGGCCGACGAATTCGGCAACCGCCGGAAGCGATCGAATGAACACGAATGCTGCTTCGTAGCCCCCCGCCTCTTGTGCCAAGAGCGCCGCGACATAGCGGTCCTGCGGCGTTCCGGCCCCCGTTATCATGTCCCTTGTCAGCCAGAGGAATGTCGCCGCCCGCGCCGGTTCCCCGATAAGGGAGAGGGAGAGCGCCCATTGGATCTGCGGCAACAGATCGGCGGGGGAAGAAACGCCGAGATCGGCTGCCGACCGTATCGGCACGGCGATACCGAGATTCTTGAGTCGCAGGCGCGATGCCGCAAGCATACCGTAGTAAGAAAAAGGTTGATCTTCCACGATCTCCGCGTATGCGGCGACCGCCTCCTCCTCGTGCCCTAATCTCTCGTCCACCCGCGCCTGCCAGTACCGCGCTCGAACGCCGTCATAGCTGTTCTTGAGGGTGCTCTGAGTGATTTCTTGCAGAACGGCGAGCGCCTCGTCATAGCGCGCCTGCAGATAGCGCATCCAAAAGACGAGAAAGGTGCTCAACGAACGGTACGAACTCGTCGGATATTCTGTGATGATGCGCAGATACAACTCCTCGGCACGCCTCCAGTTCTCGGTAAGCCGCTCCATGTCGGCGGCATAGTAGATAAAGTGATCGGCCTTTGCGGAGGCGGCGAGTCGCTCCGCTCCCGCGAGATACGCCACGATCGCCTCTTCGTTGCGCCCCAGCGCGGCGTACGAATAGCCGCTCCAGCGATAGAAGTTGTAGAAATCGTCCTCCGACAACTCGAGGCGGTCGAGGTGTTTGGCGAGGTTTCCATAGATAGTCACCGCATCTTCATGCGTCCTCATACGGGTATGCGCCATCGCCCGGAGGAGCCCTGCCCGCCAATCGGTGATGTCGCGCGCCGCATCGCTCGGCGGGAACTCTTTCCCCACCCGGAGACACCGGTCATACCGAAACGACCGGT
>CALITV010000184.1 GCA_938048925.1 uncultured bacterium
AGCGGTGCTTTCTCGGAAAATCGGTGATATCGTCGGGCCGGTGCGCGATGGTGAACGCTACTGGACTATCATCGAAATCGCCGGCTACGCCTATCGGCGCGAGATTCCATTCGAGCGAGCGTACCCTCTCGTCGTCCGCACGCTCACGCAAAAAGAGTGGGACGAAAAACAGCGCACCTACCACCAACGGCTTCTCCGGGAGCACGGCGTGCGCATCAACGAACAGAACCTTCTTTGGGAGACGCCATGACCCTTTCGATCCGTGAACTGGAGCAAGGCCTGCGGGAGATTTCCGAAAAACGGGATGTCCTCCGCATCTCGCTCGACATAGAAAGAAAACGCGCGCGGCTCGCCGAGGTGACTGCGGCGGTGAACGACCCCGCCCTCTGGAACGACACCGAGCGCATGGCTTCGCTCAATCGCGAGAAACGCTCCCTCGAAAATGGGGTTTCCGTGTTCGCGGAACTCGAGAAGAGCGTGGAGGAACTCGTCGTTTCGCTCGAGTTCGCCCGAGATGACGAAGAAATGGCGGCAGAGGCGGAAACCCACCTCCTCGCCGCGCGTGATCTTGCGGGAAAACTCGAATTCCAGAAGATGCTCGGCGGGAAGACCGATCCGAACAATGCCTTCCTCTCGATTAACGCCGGCGCCGGCGGCCGCGAATCCCAAGATTGGGCGGTCATGCTCCTCCGCATGTATCTCCGCTGGGCAGAACGGCGCGGCATGCAGGCGGAGGAGGTGGACCGTGTCACCGGCGACGACGCGACCGGCATCAAGAGCGTGACGCTCCTCATCACCGGAGAATACGCCTATGGCTATCTCAAGGCAGAGATCGGCGTTCACCGCCTCGTCCGCATTTCGCCCTTCGACGCCAACAAGCGGCGGCACACCTCCTTTGCGAGCGTCTTTGTGACTCCCGAGATAGACGACTCGATCGAAATAGAGATAGACGAGGCCGATCTCAAGATAGACACCTACCGCTCGGGAGGGGCCGGCGGCCAGCATGTCAACAAAACAGACTCGGCGGTGCGCATCACCCATATCCCGACCGGCATCGTCGTGCAGTGTCAGAACGAGCGGTCCCAGCACAAGAACCGCGCAACCGCCATGAAGATGCTCCGCTCGAAACTCTACGAAATAGAGATGGAAAAGAAGGCGGCCGAGAACGCCGAACGCGAAAAGAACAAGATGGAGATAAACTTCGGCAGCCAGATACGCAGTTATGTCCTCCATCCCTACAAGATGGTCAAAGACCACCGCACCGAGTTCGAGACAGGCAACGCCGACGCGGTGCTCGACGGCGAGGAGATCCTCGACCGCTTCATGGAGCAGTTCCTTCTCTTGAGCGGCGGTCCTCGATGAGCGGAAGGGCGGCGCAGTTGAAAAAGGCCTCTTTTCGTGGTAGCATTCGTCGTGCCGTAGCGCGGCAAGGCATTTTGGGGAGGCCTCATGCATAGGATACTTGTCCTCGACTTCGGTTCCCAATACAATCAACTCATCGCGCGGCGCATCCGCGAGATGCATGTCTACTGCGAACTCCACCCCTACTCCGTCGGCATCGAATTCATCAAGAACTTCGAGCCTTCCGGCATCGTCTTCTCGGGCGGTCCCGCCTCGGTAACCGACGAAGGGGCTCCCGATGTCCCGCAGGAACTGTTCGATCTCGGCATACCGATACTCGGCATCTGCTACGGCATGCAGTTGACGGCGCGCAAACTGGGCGGAGAACTCGGAAGCGGGCACGCCCGCGAATACGGACGCGCCACGATCGCCCTCACCGACCCGTCGTCGCCGCTGTTCAAGGGGATATCGGGCCCTACGCAGGTCTGGATGAGTCACGGCGATCATGTGGCGAAACTGCCCGACGGCTTCCGGCCGCTCGCCAAGAGCGACTCGATCCCTTACGCAGCCGCCGGCAACGATGCGAAACGGATATACCTCGTCCAATTCCATCCCGAGGTGCGCCACACGCTGGAGGGGAACCGTATCCTCGCCAACTTTCTTTTCGAGATATGTAACATCACGCCCGATTGGCGCATGGAGGATTTCATCGCCAAATCGGTCGAGAACATACGATCGCTGGTCGGCGACAAAAAGGTCGTCCTCGGCCTTTCGGGCGGCGTTGATTCGTCGGTCGCGGCGGCGCTCATCGGCAGGGCGATCGGGCGGCAACTCACGGCGATATTCGTTGACAACGGTCTTTTGCGCCTCCATGAGCGCGATGAGGTCGAACGGAATTTTCGTGACCGCGTCAACCTCGTCGTCGTTGACGCCGCCGATGTGTTCCTTTCGCGCCTGAAAGGGGTCGAAGATCCGGAAAAGAAACGCAAGATCATCGGCAACACCTTCATCGAAATTTTCAACGCCGAAGCGGCGAAGATCGCGGGCGCCGAGTTTCTCGCGCAGGGAACGATCTACCCCGATGTCATCGAATCGTCCTCAAAGGCGAATGGCCCCTCGGCGACCATCAAGACGCACCATAATGTGGGCGGACTGCCCGACCGGATGAAACTCAAACTCATCGAGCCGCTCCGCGATCTCTTCAAGGACGAGGTGCGCGAGTTGGGCATGAGTCTCGGGCTCACCCGCGACAATGTCTTTCGACACCCCTTTCCCGGCCCCGGCCTCGCGGTGCGGGTCCTCGGGGAGGTGACCAAGGAACGGTGCGATATCCTGCGGCAGGCCGACCACATCTACATTCAGGAGATACGTGCCGCCGGCCTCTACGACGAGATCGCGCAGAAG
>CALITV010000185.1 GCA_938048925.1 uncultured bacterium
CGATACCGAGGCGGCCGAGTTCGCCGAGATATATGGGCTCGGCGTCGTCGTGATACCAACCAACAAACCGGTCATCCGCAAAGACTACGGCGATGTCATCTACAAAAGCAAGCGCTCGAAGGAGCGGGCGGTCATTGCCGAGATACAGCGCTGTCACGAAAAGGGGCAGCCGGTCCTCGTCGGCACCATCTCGGTCGAAAGTTCGGAGATCTACCACCAACTGCTCGAAAAAGCAGGAATACCGCACAATGTGCTCAACGCGAAATACCACATGAAGGAGGCCGAGATCATCGCACAGGCGGGACGCAAGGGGGCGGTGACCATTGCCACCAACATGGCAGGGCGCGGCACCGACATCGTGCTCGGTGGCAATCCGGAGCGGCTCGCAAAGGCCGAACTGCAAGGATGGCTCGCAGGCCGCGAGGCAACCACCGAAGAGGAACGCCAAGCGAAATTCCACGAACTCGTCGAGAAGTACCGCCCGATCTGCACGAGGGAGCGCGAAGAGGTCGTCGCGGCGGGAGGGCTCCACATCGTCGGCACCGAACGCCACGAGTCGCGCCGCATAGACAACCAACTGCGCGGCCGTTCGGGCCGGCAGGGCGACCCCGGTTCGTCGCGCTTTTTCCTTTCGCTCGAGGATGACCTCTTGCGTATTTTCGGTGGCGACCGCGTCTATCGCATGATGGACCGTCTCGGGCTCGAGGAGGATCAACCGATAGAGCACCGATGGATCACTAAGGCGATAGAAAACTCGCAGAAGAAGGTCGAGGCGCACAACTTCAGCATCCGCAAACATGTTCTCGAGTACGACGATGTGATGAACCAGCAACGCAAGGCCATCTACGCTTTGCGGCGCGACATCCTCACCGGCGGGGAGAAAAACCGCCAGACGGTTCTCTCGATGATCGAAGAGGTAACCAACATCGTCGTCCGCGACACCATCCCCGAGGGCCAATCTCCCTCTCAGTGGGACTATGAGGCGGTCCGCGACTATTTGAGTCGTATTACTCTCATGCCTCCGGATACCTTCGACTTCGTCTCTTCCGGCATCGCCGTCGGATCCCGTAAAAATGACCCGCGAAGTTTTCTCGCCCAAGCCATCTACGAGTTTCTCGTCACGAAATACGAGGAGAAGATGGCGCAGTATCCTCCGCAGTTTACGAGCGAACTCGAGCGTCACATCGTGCTCGAGGTTCTCGACTTCTTCTGGCGCCGCCACCTTCTTACCATGGATCACCTCCGCGAAGGGATCGGCTTGCGTGGCTATGGACAGAAGAATCCCAAACTCGAGTACAAGCGCGAGGGATTCCAATTGTTCGTCGAGATGATGGGCAACATCTACACCGAGTCGGTTCGCCGTCTCTTCGCGGTGCAGGTCGTCACTCAAGAATCGCTCCAGAAATTCGAGCAAAAAGAAGCAAAACGCGAACAGGAGGTTCAACACAGCGGCGCCCCCAAGACGCCGGTCGAGAAAGAGCCGGTGAAACGGCAGGCACCCAAAGTCGGACGCAATGATCCCTGTCCCTGCGGATCGGGACAGAAGTTCAAACGCTGTTGTATGGGGAAAGGAATATACGACTGATGACGGACCCGCGCAGCATCCGCATCAACCGGTTCCTTGCCGAAGCAGGTGTTGCAGCCCGCCGTAAAGCAGACCTTCTCATTGCACAAAAACGGGTAACCATAAACGGCGTGGTGGCATGTGTCGGTCAAACGGTGAATCCCCACACCGACCACATCGTGGTGGACGGCAAACCGGTCATCTTCCCCGGGAAGAAACGGTGGTACCTGCTTCACAAACCCGCAGGACTCATTTCGGCGGTCAGCGACCGACAGGGACGCCCGACGGTCATAGGCCTCTTTCCGTCGCCGGCTGGACTCTTCCCGGTAGGGCGGCTCGACCGCGAGGTGACCGGCGTGCTCCTCATCACCGACGACGGTGAGACCGCCTATCGGCTCACCCATCCCCGTTTCGGTGTCGAAAAGAGGTATCGGGTCGTTGTTTCGGCTCCTTTTTCCCGCCCGGAGATCCGACAACTGCTCTCCGGCGTCGAGATCGCAGGGAACCTTTGCCGCGCCCGGTCGGCATGCATCATTTCACGAGGCACCGGCACAGTGACGATCGAAATGACGCTCACCGAAGGACGCAAACACGAGGTCAAAGAACTCATCAAAGCGGTCGGCAGCCGCGTTCTTTCTCTCGAGCGCATCTCTTTCGCGGGACTCACCGCGCAGGGGCTGAGGCCGGGCGAGTGGCGCAAACTCTCCGCCCAAGAGGTGGCCGCGCTGAAAAAACAGGCGGAATCGTCAGACGACGCATGAAAAAAGCAACTCGACGAATATCCTCGGTAACGGACACAAGGAAAAGATCGGACAATGAAAAAACCCGCCGTGGCCGTGTCTCCGGATCGTTTCTTACCTGTGCATCACAGGTGGGGCATGTTCGGCCGCTACTTTCTAACAGTCACGGCACGGTGACGGCCCCAATAAGTAGTCACGGAAGAAACTACTTTCTCCGGCACATCACGAGCCCGGCAGGCAAATATGATTGTACCCCAACCGAACGGCGCTGTCAACCGCAAAAAGAGGGAGTTCTGTCCGATGGCGCGTAACCTCTACGAACTATTCGCCCAAAATCTCCGCCACCGCGCCGACGCCGTGTTTACCGCAGCATTCGGCGACCAAGGCGCCGACGAAACGACCTACCG
>CALITV010000186.1 GCA_938048925.1 uncultured bacterium
TCCACTGCTTGAGCGTAGCAGATGAGCAGTTCGCGTCCCTCTTCGTCCCACGCGTGCACCTTGCAGTCGGTCGTCCAGAGTTTGTTGCCGCGCGCCAGCACAATGGTGTTGTAATTGACGCCACGAAATTCCTTGTCGAGCACCACCGGGGCAGATTTCACAACGGTCATGTCACGCAGGTCGTACACCGCCAGTTTCGATTTGTTGAAGTAGTAGTAGTTATCGTAATTCACCTCTCCCATCGCACAGTCAACCACAGTGTTGTCGGCGAGGCAGTAATAGTCGTAGCGGGTGCTCATCATACCGACCGCTTTGCTGTCGGCCACCGCGAAGTTACGGCCATACCAGTACCAGTAATCGCCGTCCACTTCCCGAGAAGGCGGGAGTTCGAGTTTCACCGAGCCGGCGAGTTTCGGGTTCTTCCCGGCGGCGAGGTCGAATCTGGTAGCGTAGATATTCTCTTCGTAGTACTCCTTGCCCTCTGCCTCGTCGTAGCGGTAGGAGTTGTCGTATGAAAACAGATGGACGGTCTTCGCGTCGTTCTGCATCGAATAGACATAGTTGCCGCGCACGCGGTCGCTCGACCAGTTCACCGGATAATCCTTGACGGCATCGTAGGTGACCAGCCGGATTTCGTTGTCGTACCATGCCGCCCCTTTGGTGCCGCAGAGGGCGTCGGCGCATCGGAAGATGTTCTCGACGGAGTAGGCGACCGGCAGGTTCGAGATTACCTGCGGGTTGTCGCGATCGCTGTAGTCTATCATCATGACGGCGGTATCGGCGACCGAGGCGATGTGGTCGCCCACCACGACGCCGCGGCGCACATAACTCGGACTCTCGACCGATCCGCGCTTGGTGAGGCCTTTTTCGAGGTCGAAGTCAATGAGGTGCAGTTTGTTTATCTCGCGATAGGTGGTGTAGTTCCATTCGCTCGTCGGGACGAGGATGAGCCCGATTTCGTCATAGATCTTGAAAGCCTTCCAGTCGTTGGTGGCCTCGCTCCACGAATAGCCGCCTTCGGCGCCGCCCAGTTCGACGGTCGTCATCTCGAAGGGGTGTGCCGGGTCGTCAACATTATACATCGAGACCTTCGCGTTCCAGCCATCTTGGTCGTCAATGCCGACGGTAAGCAGTTTCGTGCCGCGGATCTCGATGTGGGTGGACCAGCCGGGGACCGCGAGTTGGCCGAGTTCCTTCATCTTGGTAGGGTCGCTGATGTCTATCACATGGAGCGGATCCTGCCGGAAGTAGGTAACGGCGTAGAGCCGGTTGCCATCGAACCGTGCGCCATACAGTTGCTGGTTGGTGATGAAGGTGAACTCGCCGATTTTCTCGGGATTCGACGGGTCGCTCACATCGAACGCCTCGACCGCATTTTCGCCGTTTGACCACTGACTGGTGCTGGTCACTGCAAAGAAGACGCCGTCCTTCTCGTGCATCTTCCAGCGGTCGCCGATGTAGCCGCGGGTCTTGATGACCCCTTTCTTTTCTATCTTACCGGCTGGATCGCTGATGTCGAAATAGTGGACCGGCACGCCGTCCTTGTAGCCCTCCTCCTGCCAGTAGTAGTAGTCGGTCTCGGCGACATAGATGCTGTGATCGGTCACATAGAGCGCGTAGCCGGTGCCGTCGAGGTGCTCGACATCTGCCTGATGGATGTTCTGCGGGTCGGCAATGTTGAGCGACAGGAGCGTAATCTGGTCCTTGCCGCGCTGTTCGGCCTGATCGCAGTAGTACCAGTAGTACCGATTTTCGGTTGCGGCGACATAGATGATATCACCGACCTGCCGCGAATCAATGATGGTCCCTTCGAGCATGTAGCGGCCGAGTATCTTCTGCTTGGCCGGGTTCTCGACATCCACGACGATAAGTTCGGAAAAAGTGCGCGATGAGTCATAGTAGCCTCCCTCGGAGACCGCCAACTCGGTGGGGTTGTAGCGAAGGTTGGTCACCATGACATAGGCCCGTCCTTCCTGCACATACATCTCGAACGGGAAGCCCTTGAACGACGACCGGCCGAGAATCTTGAGATTGGTCGGTTCGCTCACATCAATTGCGACAAGACCGCGGTACTGATTGAGCACCCAGAGGATGTTTCCCGTAACCTTGTAGATGTCGGCCTCGACGATCTCGCGGGTGGCGTCCCCTCCCTCGTTGTCCTCGTTACCGGGGGTCGTTTCGTCAGTGCCGGCGGTGGCGTCCTCGCCGTAATTTTTGCTGGCCTTGCCGTTGCCGGCGGTGATGAACTCGCCCTCGTCGGTCGTTTCCAGTCCACCGGTGTCATCGGGAACGGTGCCGTCGGCAAGCGGTTTCTCGGCGGTGTTGTCGCACGCGCTCCACAAAAGCGCGACAAACAACACGCTGATAACAGACAGGAATCGGTAAATGTTCATGATACCCTCCTTTTTCAGTTCACGGACAGAACTTTAGTAAGGAGCGACTATCTTCTTTATTGATCGAGATGACGAGAATTCGGTAAGTTTCTGATATTCGTTCGATATTCAGTTTTCTGCCCGGAAGATACCCAGCAGATCCTCCGTTGTTGCTATCGGAGCGCCTTTTTTGAGTGAAACGACTTTCCACTGGTAATACATACCATTCTGCAGGGCCGGTCCATCGTAGGATGCCGTCACCGTAGCGGAACCGCTGACGCCCCCTATTTCTTTTTCCCAAACGAGGTCTCCGTAGGTGTTGTAGAGTGTAATGACATAGGCGTCTTCGCTCGAGTCATCGGCCCACTCGAAGGTGGGGGAACCGGTTACCGCCTCGGGGCCGGTGGCGCCAGGTTTTACGATGGCGAGAGCCTCGGTCACCTTGAAGGATTCGAGTTCCTTGTGGGGAGCGGAGGCAGAGATCTCGAAATGAACGATCTGGGTGCCGGCGATGGTCGGGTCGGGGTCACGCACCAGTCCGTCGTTTTCGTATGCGGCAAGTACCACATAGCGCCCTTCGGGGATACCCGTTATCGAAAAGGATCCGGTGATGTTCGGAGCGATTGGCGGTTCGGGTGCACGCAGTCCGGGCGCGATGATGCCTACCACCAGTGTTTCGTGGAAAGTCGCTTCGGGAATGAGCACTACCGAGGTTTGCGATCCGCCCGGCGCATTCACGATGTTGACCGATCCGGTGACGGTTCCGCCGCCGAACTGAACGGGGGCAAGGGTAATGTCTTTCAGGTCATTCGAGGAAACCGAGATCTGCTTCCGTTCGCGGTAGAGTCCCTTCCGGTAGGCGGTGACGGTGTAGGTGCCTGCGGCTACATTGAAAATGGTGAAGTTTCCTCGTCGGTCGGTATAGCCGTAGGGGCACGCAGGCGTCGCGCATTCGGCGACGACGAGGGCACCGCTTCCTGCTTCGGCGACAGTCCCCGATATCGTCGGGCGGTTCTTTTCGCTTTCTTTGAGCGGTACTAATCCGATTTCGGTAAGCGGAGAAGAGAACAGCCACGCGCTGTGAGGGTCGTCGGCCGTTTCGAGGACGAACTGGGTGAGCGTAACCGGTATCGCGGGACGGAATGCCGAGGGGTAGGGGAGATAATTCTTCGCCGAGGCGTAAAGGATATAGATTGCGCCGGTTGCCGGATCGCCGTGACTGTTGCGGATCACGCGCAGTTCGAGTTTCCACGAACCGTCATTTCCGGTGGTAGACACATCGGTGCCGCTTCCGTCAGTGGTATGTTGCGCCATGACGAGCGCCTGTGCCACCGCCGCCCCCGTGGTGAGGTCGAACACCTTTCCTTTGAGATAGACCTTGGCGACGCATGCGGTGCGGTTTTCCTGATCGCTGATTGGTTCGCAGGTGTAGCCGTCATCGCAGGCATCGGGGATCATAGGATCACAGGCTGCGGTGCAGTAGTAATCGCCTTTCTCCCGATCGAAGAGACAGACGCCGCTGTCGCCGCACGAGAGTTTCGTCGGGTCGCAGGGCTCTGCCGACTTTTTCTCCTTGTCGCATCCAGCAAGAAGTGAAAGAAGGATAACGAAGCACCCCATCGTTTTCATATCTACCTCCTTGTTACCATGGTAGCCCAATATAGAAAATACCGCGCAAGTCTTCCGACAGCGAGATCGGTTTCCCCGACTTGAGCGAGGTGACCCGCCACTGATAGTAGCCCGAAAGTTTGGCCCCATCATAGACGAGCGAGACCTCGGCGGTGCCGGTCGCTCCGGGAATCGTTTTCTCCCAAACGATGGTGCCGTAGGCATTGAAGATCTTGATGTCGTAATGCGTTTCGCTCGAGTCATCCTTCCACCGGAACACGAGGTTCTCGCTGCTGTCAACCAGTTCGGGGCCCTCGGCACCGGGATAGATGATGGCGATTGCCTCGGTCACCTTGAAGTTGTCGAGCGAAAGATCCCAGTTGCCGCCGCTGTCGGGTATCGTAAGGTGCAGCACCTGTGTTCCGGCGATGCCGGGATCGGGGTCGCGCACGAGGTAGTCGTTCTCGAACGCGGCGAGCACGACATAGTTCCCCGCCGGAATACCGCTGATCGTGTAGGCGCCGGTGATGTTCGGTGGTTCGGGGGGAGCAGGAGCGCGGAGGCCGGGGATCATTTCGCCCTTGTCGAAGCCGGGAATGAAGGTTTCTTCCGCCATGAGCACGACGCTCGTCTTGAGTCCACCGGGGGCGTTCACGATGTTGACCTGTCCCGAGATCGAGCCAAGTGTCGGATCGGCAATCCGTTCGATGAAAATATCGCTGATGTCGCTGTCGGCGACCGTAACGGGAACGGAGGTAAAACTCATGCCGCTTTTGAGCGCCGCCATCTCGTAGTCACCCGGCTGGACATTGAAAAACGCAAAAAATCCCTCCTTGTCAGTGTAGGTGTAGGGACACGACGCCGTCGGACAGCGCGCAATGATGAGCACCCCGCTCAGCGGCTCCGAAAGATGTCCCGATACGGTGACGCCTCCCTGTTTTTCCTCGGGGAGAGGCAGGAGGCCGATATCGAGGAAACCGCTCGTGACGAAAAAACCGGTCGCCGTTTTGGTGAACACATCCATGAGAATCGGCAACGAGGCGCGAATGACGCTTGGGTAAGGCTCGTAGTCCTTTGCGACGGCGCGTAAGATATACACCTCTCCCGGGGCCGGCATGCCCGTGCGTTGCCGCGGAAGCGAGAGCGGAATGGCGTAGTTTCCGAAAGCGTCGGAGAGCACCACATCGGTTCCCTCCCCCGTTTTGACATTGGTAGCGCTCACTCGTGCTCCTTCGATCGGAGGATAGCCGTTTTCTGAAAGGTCGAAGATCCGTCCCGCGATGAAGACCGGGAGGAAACAGCCGTGTCGCAGGTCACCGATCACCGCTTCGCACCGCATTCCGTCGAGGCAACTGTCGCTTGCCGCCGGATCGCAGGCAGGCTCGCAGTAGTAGCCGTTGAGTGACCAGTCGAAGAGGCAGATTTCGGTATCGGAACACCCCTCGCCGGTCTCGAGACACGGCGTCTTGGCGATGAGATCTTCGTCGGGGAGCAGGATATCCTCGTCGGCAGAAAGGAAATCATCTGTTTCCCCTGCGCCGTCGGTGGCATCGGTGGCGTCAGGAAGAAAATAGTCTGGAGAAACCTCATCGGTGTCTCCGGGAGAGAGGTCGTTCTCGCGATGGGCGGTATCGGTCGCCAGCGGGCGTTTTGCCTCGTTGCACGACGAAAGAAGGAGCGACACCGTGCCCAAGAAAAGAAAAAAAATCTTCATGGTTCCCTCCTCTGTGATGCCGACAAGTGCTATTATAGAAATCGCGGCGGGTAAACGCAACTACATTTCTTGCTTGTTTCTGCAAAGTCGCTACACTGAAAAAGTTACCGGCGGGTGTCTCATGAATACAACATCGGTGCGTAATCTGGTTATTTTTGTCGCGATCTCGGCGGCGATTCTCTATCTCTTTTTCTGGAAACCGCGCAACGACCAAGAGTCCGTTGCGCAGGAGCGGCTGGTGATCCTCAA